>NZ_JAUZUU010000021.1:0-32292 GCF_031844225.1 Acinetobacter sp. RRD8 | reverse complement strand
AGGTTTAGCAGATGTACAACTTGCGACACTAAACTGGGTAGATTGGTTCAACAAAAAGCGTGTACACAGTGCACTGGGTTATGTATCGCCTTTTGAGTTTGAAGCAATGTACTATGATAAGATTAACCCGTTAGGTCAGGTGGCCTAACTTAAATAAAAAAGTCTCCGACAAACCCGGTACGGTTCAGGTCAGCCGTATAGAATGAGCAGGAGCAAGATCTCTAATAAATTATTGTTATTGTTTATTTTCTAATTTAATTATTTTTATTCAATTTATAAAATCGTTCTAATCATTATTTTTATTTTCAAACGCTGTGATGAGCTAGTCTAAGCATCTGGGAGATGCGCTGATCGGCTTCATCCGATTCTGTCTTTCCCCAATCAATTGAGGAAAGACATCATTCAGTTTTAAGCACTACGCTTCAAACCTTCGAGCCGTAGTGAGTCAGTCATATTTAACAATAGTTGTTCGGTTTTTGTCCAGCCCAGACATCCATCAGTTACAGACTGACCATAAGTCATTTGCTCAGAAATTTTCTGGTTGCCATCTACCAAATGACTTTCTAGCATTACGCCACGAACATTGGTCTGTAAGCGTTCTGCTACGATCTGTTCCAGTACTTTAGGCTGTAGCATCGGATTTTTTGAGCTATTGCCATGACTACAGTCAATTACCAATGCCGGTAAGTCGATCTGATGTTTGGCCCGGATTTTCTCAATTTCTGACAATTGGTAATTTGGTCCGCTATTCGAGCCACGTAAAATCAAATGTGCTTTCGGATTACCTTGCGAGTGTAAAATACATGGTAAACCAGACTGACTCATCCCCAAGAATTGATGCGGATGAGAGGCAGACTGGATGGCATCTAGTGCAATCTGGATCGAACCATCAGTACCATTTTTGAAACCGATGCTGTACGGCATATGGCTGGAAATTTCGCGATGAATTTGTGATTCGCTGGTACGTGCGCCAATCGCTCCCCAGGCCAATAGATCATCGAAATAAGCAGTTGCCATTGGGCTAAGAATTTCCGAAGCGATTGGCAGGCCCATTTCAATAATTTTTAGGTATAAGTCACGGGATTTTTCCAAGCCCAATTGCATATTGGATGAACCATCCAGATTTGGATCGTAAAGGAAACCTTTCCAACCCACCGTAGTCCGTGGTTTTTCAATATAAGCACGCATCACCAGGAAAATCTGATCAGATAGCTGTGACTGAAGTTGTTTTAATTTTTCTGCATAGTCTAGCGCGGAAGCTTCATCATGAATGGAACATGGGCCTGTGACCACCATTAAACGATGATCCTTGCCTTCTAATATATTTTGAATAGTTTGACGGTGTTCAGCGACTTGGCTGGCTAATTGCGAAGACAGTGGCAATTGCTGCTTAAGCTGCTGAGGTAAAATTAAAATGCTTTCAGCATGATGTTGTTGTGATGTATTTGGGGTATTCATGACTTTAATCCTGGGACTGGCAATCAGTCCAAACTTTTATTTGAGCGTTATGGGTCTAATCGAAGGTATTGTGAGTGTCATTAGCTGACTAAAATAAGACCAATAAAAGTTGTTAAAGTATGAATAGTTAAAGTTTGTCATGGCTGTCTCCAAAATATTGTAAAAAATGAAAGGCATAAAAAAACCTGATCAGGGTTGCCGATCAGGTATAAACTGGTGGGCAACCTTTTCATTGCCCAAACGCATTCAGGCAATTAGCTAAACTGCCAGAAATAAAAATATGCGTTTGAAATGATAGGTTGCTTTAACATGTTATGTCTTTCATAAAATGTGATTCTGAAATTAAAATACGCGCTCTGTGATCATTTGACAAGCATTAAATATAAAAAAATATTTATTAACTTTTCTACTTTTATTTATCGATTCATCAAACCGAGAGATGTATCACTAAAAGTGGTAAAAACCCACAAACTTATCGCGGGTTTTACCATAGAAACTTCTCTTTAATCCGAAGATTAAAAATTAACGTGAAACACGATTCCAGGCATCACGCACTGCAAATTTAGCCTGTTCCCAGTTTAAACGTGATTCGCCTTTCATTTGTTCCCATTTCAGTCTCAAATCAGGTTCTACGTCTTCAAAACGGGTATGGGCATCATAGCTGCCACGGTTTTCATAACCAACTCGATAGGCCGTATCATAATCACGGTCATAATCCAGATCGCTATAAGTAGTACGGGCATCTGAATAATATGGCGTATTGATCGAATTATCACGCCAGTAAGCCTGTTCTTCTGTTGGATTTATAGCTTCGCCTACACCTTTACCTGCCAGACCGCCAACAACCGCACCAACTACACCACCGACAGCGACACCCACTGGACCGCCTGCAGCACCAATGGCTGCACCTGCCGCTGCACCACCTGCGGCACCGACACCTGTACCCACAGGATGCGCGCCAGGTTCACCAGTAATTGGATCGGCATTCAAATCATCGCGGACATCTTTAGGCGCATTCTTAATTAAATCACGATCAAAATTATCATTCGACATAGAGCTTATCCTTATTCTTTAAAATGGTTTTAGCACGTATTTTCATACGTCCTATTTAATATAAGCATCTGGCATGTAATGACATTAGCAGGCGTGTGTTGTTTCAGTGACTCTCTGTGAGGCTTTCATGCACTAATGTATCCTGAATCAGGTGAAAGCCGCATAAAAAAGACCGGTTTAATACCGGTCTTTTTTAGATTAAAACAGCTTAGTCAAAATGAATGACCGTACGGATCGACTTGCCTTCATGCATCAGGTCAAAAGCTTCATTGATCTGATCTAATGGCATGGTATGAGTCACAAAAGGTTCAAGCTGAATTTCCCCTTTCATTGACTGCTCTACCATTCCCGGTAATTGTGAACGACCTTTGACTCCACCAAAAGCTGTACCCATCCATTTACGACCTGTGACTAACTGGAATGGACGGGTTGAAATTTCTTTACCTGCACCGGCTACACCAATAATCACTGACTGGCCCCAGCCACGGTGCGCACATTCCAGTGCTGAACGCATCACATCTACATTGCCGATACATTCGAATGAATGGTCTACACCCCAACCGGTCATTTCAACGATCACTTGCTGGATCGGCTGATCATAGTCTTTTGGATTTAGGAAATCTGTCGCACCAAACTGTTTCGCCAGTTCAAATTTATCCGGATTGGTATCAATCACAATGATACGGCCGGCTTTGGCCTGACGTGCGCCTTGTACTACAGCAAGACCGATACCACCTAAACCAAATACTGCAACACTGTCACCTTCCTGAACTTTAGCGGTGTTATGTACTGCACCAATACCGGTAGTCACACCACAGCCCAGCAGGCAAACATGCTCATGGTTGGCTTCAGGATTAATTTTTGCCAGAGAAACTTCAGCAACCACGGTATATTCTGAAAAAGTTGAACAACCCATATAGTGATAGATCGGCTCGCCATTATAAGAGAAACGGGTCGTACCATCTGGCATGACACCTTTACCTTGCGTCGCCCGTACAGCAACACACAGGTTGGTCTTGCCTGATTTACAGAACAAGCATTCGCCACACTCAGCAGTATAAAGCGGAATCACGTGATCGCCCGGTTTCAGGCTGGTGACACCTTCACCGACTTCAACGACCACACCCGCACCTTCATGACCCAAGATTGCAGGAAATACACCTTCAGGATCTTCACCAGACAAGGTAAATGCATCGGTATGACACACGCCTGTATGGCTAATTTTTACCAGTACTTCACCTGCTTTTGGTGGAGCAACATCCACTTCTACAATTTCTAATGGCTAGCCTGGACCAAATGCAACTGCTGCACGTGATTTCATGTAAAACTGTCCTTTTTTTGCTGATTTACAGATGACTAACAGTAACCTCTTTCTATTCGGAGATTCAACTATTAACATCACAAGATAAGGAATAAAAGATCCTATAATTAATGGAACATCAATGACTAAACCTTCGCCCTTTGTATGTTTGAGCATTTTTACTTTTAGCATCATGCTTTCTGGCTGTGAACTGGCTCCCAACACTGCTGAAGAAGCGAAAATTACGCCGGTTCGACCTGCGCACTGGATCGACAATCAACTTTCAAAACAGCAAATTAATAGCGGTAAAACGGCTTTCTTGCCGCTCTATGATGGCTTTATGAGTATGGCAGCACGTCTGCACCTGATTAACAAAGCTAAATATCATCTGGATCTACAATATTACATTTGGAAGGATGATTATATTGGCAATATGATCTTGTCCCAATTACTTAAAGCCGCCGATCGCGGTGTCAAAGTACGGGTTCAGATTGACGATCAAAATGGTACCCAGCTTGATGACAAGCTTCTTGCTCTAAGCCAACATCCAAATTTTGAAGTTCGGATTTTTAATCCCTATAAATTTCGTCATTTACGTGCGCTGGATTATGGCTTCCGGATGAAAAAGGTCAATCATCGCATGCACAATAAATTGATTATTGCGGATGGCACTGCAGCCGTGACCGGCGGCCGCAATATCAGTAGTGAATATTTTGATGCCAGTGAAGATTTTCAGTTCACCGATGTGGATATATTCTTCGCAGGGCAAAGCGTAACAGATGCCAATCAGACCTTTATTAACTTCTGGAATGATGATCTGAGTTATGACGTTCGACAGATCTTGAATGATGCCGGCCATCCTGAAATGCTTAAAAGGCTCAGAACTGAATTTGAACGAGAAGATGTTGACGAAACTGAACTCAAACGCCGGGTGGGCATTGCCGAGAAACAAGTCGAACAACACTTAAAAAAACAACCCATTCACTGGGCGCCGGCTTATTTTGTTGCGGATAGTCCCGCAAAAGCACGCCCCCATGCCAAAAATGGCGATTATATTTATACCCATATGCTCGAACTGATGGGTGAGCCAAAAAAACATCTGGAACTGGTGTCCTCGTACTTTATTCCCACGCAAAAAGGGGCCGACTATTTAACCCGCCGTGCGCAACAAGGTGTGAAAATCAGAATCCTGACCAACTCTTTTCAGGCCAATGATGTGGCTGCGGTGCATGCCTATTATCAGCAATATCGTCAGCAATTATTGAAAAGTGGCATCGAACTCTGGGAATTTAAACCCTACATTGTCCGTCCGGAACGGACTTGGTATGAAATTATGACTGGAGACATCATCCCGGCTAAAAACAAAAATAGCTCCAGTTTGCATGCCAAATTTTTTGATCTGGATGGCATGGTGTTTGTCGGTTCATTTAATTTTGATCCGCGTTCAGCCTATCTGAATACCGAAGTCGGTCTGGTCATTGAATCGGAAGATTTTCAGAAGGAAATCACCAGTGCGATGGATCAGTACTTACCACGCGTGGCTTATCAACTTAAACTGAACGAAAAAAATGAAATGATTTGGCTGGAACATCAAAAAGATGGCCGTAGTATTCAGCATTTACATGATCCGGAAACTACAAAATTCCAGCGTTTTATGATGAATCTGGTGACGAAATTTCCCGGTGAATGGTTAATGTAATGACATTAGAATGACCTCACAATTACGACGACATGAAAAGCCTGTATTTTGAGAATGACCGCTTAAATTAACTTAGTCCAATCATCGTTTAAAGGGTTTTACAGTCGATTGCGCTTACTTTAGAATTACATTTTTCTCGTATTTTGCGATTGTTCGCCCTCCACTCCCATGCAATTTTTTGATCTAAGCCGTCAGTTTAAGTTCAGTGATATTCTGACGCCTGTAAAAACCCTCCATGATTTATCCCAGCAAAAATGGTATTTGGCCAAAATTCGGGTGGAACATGACTGTCTGTCCGACTCCGATACGGTCGAGGGACAGGTAGTTTTGAAATCCAGTGAAAATATTCAACTTGAACTGGAATGGCTGATTCAGGATAGCGGTTATGAATTACAGGTTTTATTTAAAGGTGTAGAAACCGAAGCCACTGATGAGACCGGTATTATGTTGAAAGGTGCACAACTGGTCGATGAACTGCAGCAAGTACTCTCTGCCCAAGCATTGAGCTTATGGATTGATGGCACTCTTTTGCCGATGTTGCCCGAGATCCGTCAGGAAATTAAAGCACGTTTAAACTTATGGGATTATGTCGAATAAGATGGCTAATCGCCGCATTTTGCATTTTTTAAAGAGCCCATGTGGCTCTTTTTTATAATCTGAATGACGTTTTAGATTGATCAAACTGCCGTAGTTTTAGTTTTTTCAGGCAATGCCAAGCTAAATAAGTTGTTATAAAATTTATAAAAAATAAAAAGAGAATCACGACATGATTTCTGAGAGTGAATGGCAACAGATTCGCCAAGTGGTCGCTGATGCACAACGGGCTGCCATGCATTGCTCTATTGCAACGGTCAACTCTAAAGGTTTGCCTAGCATTACTCCGATCGGAACTATATTTCTCAACAAAAAGACCAGTACGGGTTTCTTTTTTGATACTTATTCCACTACTTTTTCTGAAAATTTACAGCATCAGCCGATGGCCTGCATACAGGCTGTGAACAGTAGCAAACTGTTTTGGTTTCATTCGTTGCTTAAAGGTAAATTTAAGCGTTATCCAGGAGTACGCTTATATGCAGAAATTGGGCCTTTACGTCCGGCCTCACCTGAGGAAATACAGCAGGTGGAGTCGCGTATTCGAGCTTTAAAATGGACCAAAGGTAGCCAGTTAATCTGGTCCAGCTTTCATCATGTCCGGGAGATTAAAATTAATAGCCATCGCTGGGTTGAATATCCAAATATGAATAAATAAAGCCAATAACTTACAAATAGTAAGTTTATGTCTTGTCTGTAGCCTAAAACCTCTTTAACCATTTTATCTGATTATTGGATTAAATATTAAACTAGACCCACATGTTCAAACATCAATCGGTAACTTTCGGCTTTTTTCTCTAGAGAAACCGGATATGCTCGAGAAGATGAAGGCATGCGATATAAATACAGATCACGTCCGACAAAATGGGCCTCGCTAGGCTGACCAATACTCGGCTTTAAAGTCCCTTCAGGCATAGACAGCATCATGGTGTCTGTGGCCTTGTCGCCTGTGGTCATAATATGATTGCACTGCGGCATTTGGCTGAGCAGTTGCTCAATATTGGTGGGTACTACAATTTCCAAAAATTTATCTGAAGCATTGCCCTTTAAACGCCGGATCTGATAGCCACTATCAAAAATCGCAATCCCCGTTTCTGTTAAAAACTCCCGGATCAATTGTTCCTGAAATTTTTTATTGGGTAGATCTAAAAAGTAATCTTTATTTTCAAAGAAAATCAGTCCAAAAATCCGCCACATATCATTTTGATAGTTTGGATAATAAAAGTTCATTTTCCAGCGTGTGGCAGGTGGCGGAAAACTACCCAACATCAGTAATTTGGCATTGGGCGGTAAAAATGGCGGTAGTGGATGGGTTTCAATATCAGACATAGAATTAACTAAATTAAGAGATTTCAACTATTTTAGAAGGTCTTCCGAATCTTGCCAGCTACTTCTTGTCCCCAAAGTGTATAAACTTCCTTACTCGGATGAAAACCATCTGCAGCCATTTGTAAATTCATGGCACGATACTTCTCAATATCATATTCAATCCATTGCATATTCACTTGCTGATTCACAAATTTTTCCAATTTCAAATTCATGTGTTTAGCATATTTGCCAAATAGCCAAGCCGAAGGATTCGGTAGTGCTGGAAACATATTCATTGGCGGTACACCGGCAGCAATAATCAGTTTCGGACTAAATTTTTGCTGGATTTTGCTATAAAGCTGTTCCTGTTTCTGAATCCAGACCTCGGCAGGCATCAGTTTGGTCACGTCATTGACGCCAACCGACGTGACGATTACATCATAGTGCTGGACTTCTATTTGGTCCAAAGCATGAATTACTTTTGAGCTAGTATCGCCTGTTTTGGCCTGTAATTTCCAGTCAATTTCAAAGTCATCTTTCAGTTCATGCAGAATTGCACCCAGTAATGCGTCATCCTGATGTTCTACTCCTACACCTGCTGCTGCCGAATCCCCTAAAATCAGCAGAGACAGTTTGTTGCCGGTTCCGGTTTGACCTTCACGTGCACCTTCAGGTTCCGGCAGTCTTAGGGTATTTTTCTTGACACGATTACCCTGAATGACAAGTGCAGGAATCAAGGCAATGGTGGCGGCTTTCAGCAACATAGCGGACTAATTTATATAGGGATATACTTAATTTTACCTGAGTTTATTCTTTTGAACTATTTCCTCAACAGTCATTTTAAATGAATGTTCACCTAAATTTAACTAAGATAGGATTCTTGCAAAATACAGGCTTATACATCTTGCCATTGGGTAAAACATCAAGGATAAATATAAAAAAATCCCGCTTAAAAACGGGATTTCTTATGGAAATTAAAGCTTAGATTTTATAGTCATTCCAGCGATTCATACGCTTAAAAGTTCCCACATCATTAAAACGCACGCCCACTTCTTTCATTACTTTATGCGCCGTTTTGGACGTCAGTTGACGGATATAAAATGGCTCTTTGACCACAAAATGATGAATCGCATGGGTCGAACCAAAATTACAGCAGAATAACTGGAACGGAACCATCCACCATGGATTGAGCACTTGGGTTTGTTTGATCACATCACGTGGATCAATATCGCCATAGTAATGCATATTTGAGCTGACAAACTGCAAGCTAAAAGAACGGATAAAGTTCGGAATCACCCAGATGACTGCCAGCAGATTTACAATCGGCATCGCGTCGACAATGCCTTGCGACCAGAGCATCTCATAACCGAATAGCGGTGAAACTGCATTTAAACCATGAAAGACCACAAACAGGTAGCACAATCCATAGTAAATAATGCTGAGAGGTAAAAAGCCAAATAGCTGAGAAATCATGGCAATTTTACGTTCTTTTTCAGGCTGTTTTTCCAGAAAAAGATGAATCATTTTAATCATCTGAAATGGACGCAGATACACTGACATCAACTGGTCACTAATCACCAGAATTCGGCGAATGCCCCAAGGCATACCATTACTGATGCCACGTTCTTCCAGGTCATGTTCAGTGCCTGAATATTTATGATGATGCAAATGTAAACGACGACGTGCCCACGGACTGATGGTGTTTGGACGTGCCAACCAGACCAGTGCCAGCATCAGATGATGTGCCCAAGGTGTTTTTTTGAAATACATATAATGAATCAGGTCATGTTCCAATTCATGGGTCAATGACGCAAAAATCGCAATCAAGGGAATGGTAAACCATGCTGAGAGATAACCTGTTCCATATGCTACCGCGCATGCAATCATGCCTGCCCAGGCAAAGCCTAAAATACTCGCACCGATAAAGTTCTGATGTTTGAGTATGGGATAACGAGCACGCACCTCTTCCCCGGCCTGGGTAACGATACTTCTGACCTTGGAGATTCGCTGCTGGTCAGTCATATCCGCAGATGTAGACATATGAACAACCTTTAATTTCTGAACGGTTGTACATTAAAGGAAATTCTAAAAAAGAGAAGTTATCTTTCCACTTTTAGAGTGAGTATGTCTAAGTTTTGGACAGTTTGGAAAAGTTCTTAAAATTGGCGAAAATTAGGAAAAGTTAAAGATGGTCTTTCTCATGAAATTAAAATTTAAAAGTAATTGATTTAATTAAAAATTAATCGAGAAGATGAATACATAATTCTTAATAATTTAAAGCTTCACATTAACAATCAATATATTAGAATTTATAAGATTTCGCTTTTCTGTAAATTCAAACTATACATTTTTTAGAAAAATACTGATTCAGAAATTTTTCTCAGTTTGTCATAAAAAATAAAAAGAAAAGCACCCTAGCTTCTCTTTTTATAGATCTAAGAGTGCTTTTAACCTAACTTGTTCACCAGTTTGAGTGGTAATACTTTCATAGCTAGACCGAGTGGCAACCAAGGCCATTTCGGTACATAGGCTTTCACTGGCGCTTTTTCAATTTCTGCTGCCAATAAACGTGAACCAGTTTTTTCATCTACTTCAAAAGGTAGCTTTTTCGCACCTTCATTGATTTCAGTCCGAATATATCCTGGGAAAATGGTGGTCACTTTTATTGGCGTATCGATCAATTCAGCTCGGATGCCTTCAGCTAGATGAGCAACCCCTGCCTTGCTTGCCCCATAAGCCGTTAAATGTTTTGGCATACCGCGCATTGCACTCATAGATGAAATCATCACCAGATGGCCAGAGTTTTGTGCACGGAAGATTTCAACTGCAGCTTCACATTGTGCTAATGCCGAAATAAAGTTGGTTTCAACCGTGGCTTTGTTAATGGCGAAATTACCTTTACCGATTCGACGGCCTTCACCGACACCGGCGTTGACGATCACTCGGTCAATTGTGCCAAAATCTTCTTTAAACGCGCGGAAAACCTCAAAAACCTGATCGTAATCGGTCACATCTAAAGTTTTGGCAATGACTTTGATGCCATATTGACTTTCCAGTTCCTGTTTTAAGGTTTCCAGACGCTCCAGGCGACGTGCACAAATTGCCAGGTTATAGCCTTTTTTTGCAAATTCACGTGCCATACCGGCGCCGATCCCTGAACTTGCGCCGGTAATTAAAATTGTTTTAGCCATGTGTTTACCCTATTCCTTTATTTTTATAGCGTATTACGTTTTCAATCTCATTTTAAATCCAGGTCAATAAGTCTGGACGCTGTGCCTTGATAAAATGATGTTCATTTAAACTGAGTAGTTGCGGTTCATTACCCACCAGACGCAGTGTCGTGATACTGGTATTTGTAATCGCCCAGTTTAGGGCAAAGGTTTTCTCCGGGCTCAGCCCTAGAATTTTACCCACTGCAACAGAAATCACACCACCTGAGGTATAGACCACTGCATAGCGCGGACGGCTTTTGGCCAACTGGTCACACAGATTTTCTAAGCCGCTTTCCACACGTGCTTTGAAACTTGGCCAAGATTCATCATATTCATGGTGATAATCATCACCAGTCCAGCGTGCAATGGCACCGCTAAAAATTTTGCTCAGATAATCCCGTGGATTTTCATGTTCTGACACATCCTGTTTGAGCAATTCAGGCTGATTAAAGCGCGGCTCATAACGCGCAAATACCTGCTGATGATTAAACTCATTCCAGGCACTATCGGTCAGAATCTCGCTTTCTGGAAAACATTCATCCAGAGATAACTGCGCCGTCTGTTGATGACGCTGCATGGAGCCAGCCACCACATAAGGTGCTTCTTTTAGGATTTCGTCAAAATAGTGACCCAAAAGCTTTGCCTGTAACTCGCCGTTGGGTGAAAGCTGATCATAGCTTTCTGCACCAAAAGAGGCCTGGCCATGCCGGATCAAGTAAATGGTAGTCATTTTGGCATTATCTCTTTAAATTTAAGCACATACTTTTGTGCAATCTCATTGGCTTCCAGTTTTTGCTTGCCAATCAGTTTTAAGGCACGAATATGCAAGGCATGAATCACCACCCAAAAATCCTTGAACGCTGGATTATTAGTCTGTTTATGGTAATAACGATAATAGATCTGCTGGGCAATCACCGCGAGACGGAAAATTCCGAACACCTCATAAAACGCCCAGTTTTCCGGTTGCAGGCCGGTTTTTCCCAAGTAGTAATCCACCACTTCTTTACGGGTAAACATACCTTTTAGATTGGTCGGCTGGCGGCGTGTTGCCTTAAAGATGGCATTGTCAGTATCTTCCACCCAATAGGCTAAAGCAGAACCTAGGTCCATGAGCGGATCGCCGAGTGTCGCCATTTCCCAGTCCAGTACGCCAATCACTTCAGTCGGATTTTCCGGATTTAAGATGACATTATCAAAACGCCAGTCATTATGAATCACACAGGTTTTAGAATCTGAAGGAATATTATCTTTAAGCCAGTTGCGCACATATTTAAACGATGGAACATTTAAAGTTTTAGCCTTTTCATAACGTACATCCCAGCCTTCGACCTGACGGCGACAATAGCCTTCACCCTTACCGAGATTTTCAAGTTCAGTTCCTTGATAAGGCACCTGATGCAATTCGATCAGTTTATCAATCACATTGATACATAAAGTCCGGATATCGGATTCAGTAAGCTGCAGCTCAGCTGGCATTTTGGCGCGAGGAATAATTCCTTCAAGCCGTTTCATCACATAGAAATCACAACCAATCACTGATTCATCCTGACAAAGCGCGAACATTTCAGGCACGACGGAATAATGTTCAGCCAAGGCTTTCTGCACATGATATTCACGTGCCATATCATGGGCTGATTTGGCTTTGGTACCTTGTGGCGGACGACGTAAAATTAAATCGGCATTGGCATACTGTAAACGGTAGGTCCAGTTTGAAGCTCCGCCTGAATATTGGGTCACTTGCACAGGGCCTTCAACATTCACATTTTGCTGAATTAACCAATTGGTGATGGCTTGTACATCCAGTTCTTCACCTGCACGAACTGCTCCACCTACATCAATAACCGCCATAATTTTTCCTTAAAATTTTTTAATACGTTGCAATTTTCTAGTTAAAGCCAGCTTATTTTTTGCGACGAGTACTGTAGCCACGTTTTGCCAGTTCCAGTTTGGCAATCATGCCCTTATGCACTTCGTCCGGGCCATCAGCCAAACGCAAGGCACGTGCCTGAGCAAAAAATCCGGTTAATGGTGTATCCCGAGAAACACCGGCACCGCCATGGATCTGGATGGCCATATCAACAACTTTTTCCAGCACACTTGGCGCAACGACTTTAATTGCAGAAATTTCAGTCAGTGCTGCCATATTCCCTAAAGTATCCATTTTATAGGCTGCATACAAGGTCAAAAGACGTGCCTGATCAATCGCAACCCGTGCTTCCGCGACACGTTCCAGGTTGCCACCGAGTTTTAAAATCTCTTTGCCAAATGCGCTACGGCTCATACCACGGTCAATCATCAACTCTAAGGATTTTTCCGCAGCACCAATACAGCGCATGCAATGATGAATACGGCCTGGTCCTAAACGACCTTGAGCAATTTCAAAACCCTGACCGGCGCCACCAATAAAATTCGCTACCGGAACGCGGACATTTTCAAAACTGACTTCGCCGTGGCCATGTGGTGCATCGTAGTCACCAAACACTGGCAGCATACGTTCAATTTTTACCCCTGCGGTATTTACCGGAACTAGAACCATCGAATGCTGATGATGACGGTCTTTTGTTTCATCTGGAGTATGTGCCATAAAAATAATGATTTTGGCGTTAGGATCGCCCAGACCTGATGACCACCATTTACGGCCATTCAAAACAATCTCATTACCTTCCACCATCGCCGTTGCCTGCATATTGGTGGCATCACTGGATGCAACTGCAGGTTCAGTCATACAAAAGACTGAACGGATTTTTCCTTCTAAAAGTGGCATCAGCCATTCTTGTTTTTGTTCTTCAGAACCATAACGCCACAATACTTCCATATTGCCGCTATCTGGCGCATTACAGTTAAATACGACTGGTGCAATCAGGCTACGACCTGAAAGTTCGGCAATATGTGCATATTCCTGAACTGATAAACCTTGGCCACGTTCAGGACAAGGGAGAAACATATTCCAGAGGCCAGCTGCCTTGGCTTTGGCTTTTAAGCTTTCCAGTTCTGCTGGCCATTGCCATTTGGTCCAGTCACCGCCTTGATTCAACTCATGAACCTGCTGCCAGAAATCAGCTTCAACTGGTTCAATTTCCTCAGCAATAAATTTTTTGGTTCTATTTAAATAATCTTGTGCACGTGCTGAAAGCTCAAACATCTCTTTTATCCCTCTAAATATTCTAATTCATACGCTTTACAACACCTTAACCCAAAACCTATTATGAATAAAATGATTTTACTCCATACATTATTATGCATAGCATTCATTCTAAAACAGTCATGGACCTGCGAAATTTTCATCGTATCGACATTAACCTTTATCCGCTTTTTATGGCAATTTATGAGCAGAACAGTATTTCTAAAGCTGCACAGATTTTATCAGTTAGCCAGTCTGCTGCCAGTCATGCTTTACAACGTTTAAGACAGCATTTACAGGATGATTTATTTGTACGTACTGGCAGCAAAATGCAACCTACGCCGTTTGCGGAACAGATCTATCCTGAGCTGAAGAATGCACTTTTTGCGATTCAAAATATTTCAATACAGCATCAGCACTTCAGACCGGAAATGATTCAGAGTTTGAAAATTGCCGTTCATGATGAAATTGAGCCAATGATCTTTCCCAGACTCGTTCAGCACTTTCAGCAACTCAATCTGGAAATTCAACTTAGCAGCATGAAGCTGGACCGTAAAAATATAGCAGCAGACCTCGCCTCTCAACAGATTGATTTTGTCATAGATCTGGAACAAAACATTGCTGACAAAATCCAGTTTGAACGCCTGGTGCAAGATGAATTTGTAGTGTGTACACAATTAACAGAAATGAATGAGCAGATTTATCTTGCCTCGCCTCATATTGGCGTGTCATCACGCCGTACTGGTGTTTTGGTTGAAGATATTTATTTAAGTCGGAAACAATATTCACGACAGATTTTTTTACGCTGTCAGCATTACTCAACTGCTCTGCAAATTCTGGAGCAGCAAAAGACAGCCATGCTGACTATTCCTAAAAATGTATTGACGCATTTACAA
The DNA here is from genome assembly GCF_031844225.1 of Acinetobacter sp. RRD8. Taxonomy (GTDB): domain Bacteria; phylum Pseudomonadota; class Gammaproteobacteria; order Pseudomonadales; family Moraxellaceae; genus Acinetobacter. The sequence continues at coordinate 17,654 of NZ_JAUZUU010000021.1, read as the reverse complement.
TTGGCTACCAGTCTAAATATTTTTGAAGTCCCTGTGGAACTGCCGAAAATTAATATGGGGATGTATTGGCATAAGGATTTGCAAGAGAATAAAAGACATCAATTTTTGAGAAGTGAAATTTATAAAATTTTTGCTTAGGCTATTTATAAAGGAATGCAAGTTTACTTAGGCTATTTTTATATAAGTTTAGATGGTTGCATCTTCATCTTTTCAGTAGAAAAATATACTTAGGCTATTTTAGCTGGTACAAAACTAAACACTGAGTGATTAGCTTTTAAGCCGTAGATCTACTGGCTTTGCTCTAAAATGGCTCGACTTTTAGCTGTGATTTTACAGCTGGTTTTGCTGATTTGGATCTTGCCTTTGTTAAATCTCTCCATCACCTGGCAAATTGTGCTGGGCCTCGTACTGCTGTGTTTTTCTTATTATCTGCTGCATAAAATTACAGTTTATTTAAAAGATGTTTTCCGCCCCTTTAAGAAAGGCAAAAAATACTGGTGCCGTGTAAAAGCCGTAAGTGATGGTGATACCCTCACCTGCTACCGTTTTAATATTCGTCGCTCTGAGACCAAATTGCGCTTTGCTTTTGTCGATGCCCCTGAATCATCACAAGCCTATGGCAAGGAATCGCAACGTCTGGTCAAAAGCATGGTGAATAATAAAATGGTTCGGGTCAAGATAACCGACATTGACCGTTATGGTCGCTGTGTGGGTGTCGTCTATCGCTATCGCAAAAATATCAATGAAGAGATTGTCAAACGTGGTGCAGCGTGGGTCTATGAAGAATATATCAAGGACAAAACCCATTTACGCTATATGATGGAACTGCAAAATAAAGCCAAGAAACAGAAAAAAGGCCTTTGGAAAAGTAGCCGTCCTGTACGTCCAAGTGTTTATCGTAAGCAGGTAAAATCGTAAATTTTATTTTGTCAAAGATGAATTGCAAATGATAAAAAGTGATCAGGACATTCTGATCACTTTTTTTTCACTCATTTTAGTTTTACCGATTTAATAAGCCAAATGCACCAGAAAGCGGAATGCGCCGGCAATCAGGACCAGCGTTAAAAATCCTGCCAGCCATAGTCCTACAAACCATAATGCCTGTTTGCCTTTCATGACCACTCCTTAATGATAGCCATCATCGCCGACCCTGACCTTATGCCGGAACACCCAATAGGACATACCAGTATAAATCACAATAATAGGAATCAGGATCAAGGCACCAATCAAGGCAAATAGCTGGCTATTTTCATGCGCTGCAGCCTGCCAGATAGTCACGCTCGGCGGGATAATATATGGCCATAGACTGATCAAGAATCCAGTATAAGCGAGGAAAACCAGAACCAGCATATAGGTAAATGGACCTAATTCACTGCGTCTTTTGCAGGCACGTAAGGCCAGCCAGGTAAATAGCAGAACCAGAACTGGAACTGGCATAAAATAGGTGAATTGTGGCTGACTAAACCAGCGTTCGGCAATCTGTGGATGGGTCAACGGCGTATAAATACTGACAGCACCCAATATGATCAGCAAGGCCATAATCAGCTTAGGCATCAGTTTAAACATTCGATCCTGCAAGTCATCTCCGGTTTTATAGATGAGCCAGCCACAGCCTAATGCCGCATAGAGCACCACCACACTGATTCCGGTGAAAATACTGAATGGAGTGAGCCAGTCCAGACCACCCCCAACATAGACACCATTTCGGGTTTCAATGCCCTGAATATAGGCGCCTAAAATCATGCCTTGCAGGAAACTGGTGATCGCAGAACCACCGATAAAGGCTTTATCCCACCAATGCTTACTGCGGTTTGCCTTGAAGCGGAACTCAAAAGCCACGCCGCGGAAAATCAAGGCAATCACCATCAGAATAATTGGCATATACAGTGCCGAGAGTACGGTCGAGTAAGCAAGTGGGAAAGCTGCAAATAACCCTGCACCGCCCAAAACCATCCAGGTTTCATTGCCATCCCAGACCGGAGCCACGGTATTCATCATGACATCACGTTCATCCTGATGCGGAAAGAAAGGAAACAAGATGCCGATGCCCAGATCGAAACCATCGAGAATGGTATAAATCAATACACCCAAACCAATAATCACAATCCAGATTAATGATAAATCAATCATTTTTTGTCCTCCTGATCCGGTTGTTCAGGAACTTCTTCGATACGTTCGCGAATACTACTTAATGGTCGACGCGAGGCCTGAACCACATCGCTATCTGATTCATGATCTGGTCGGGTATGAATAAAATCCGGGCCTTTGTGCATCAGGCGCAACATGTAGTAAATTCCGATACCAAATACCACACAGTAGACAACTACAAAAATAATCAGGGTCAGCCCCACCTGTTCAGCGGAAACCGGAGACAATGCATCCTTGGTTCGCATGATGCCGTAGACTACCCAAGGCTGACGGCCGACTTCTGTGGTAAACCATCCCGCAAGCATGGCAATAAATCCGGAAGGTCCCATAATCAGGGCAAATCGGTGCAATGCACGGGACTCATAAAAGCGACCACGGGTACGTGCCCACGCTCCCCATAACGCCAGTAACAGCATCAATACGCCGAGTCCGACCATAATCCGGAAGCTCCAGAACACCACCAGTGAATTCGGCCGGTCTTCAGGTGCAAAGTCTTTAAGTCCCGTAACCTTTCCATCCATCGAGTGGGTCAGAATCAGGCTCCCCAAGTTGGGAATTGCGACTGCATATTTGGTTTCTTCTGCCTCCATATCTGGAATACCAAAGAGATATAAGGGCATGCCTTCATCATGATTGGTTTCCCAATGCCCTTCCATTGCCGCCAGTTTTGCTGGCTGATGCTCAAGGGTATTAATACCGTGCATATCACCGACGATGACCTGCAAAGGTGCAAGTACCAGAAGCAGCCACATTGCCATGGAAAATGAAGTTTTAACCAGTGCATCGCGACGGCCTTTGATCAGATGCCATGCAGCTGTAGCAGCAACCAGTAAGGCGGAAACCAGAAAGGCAGCCATAGCCATATGGGCCAGACGATAAGGGAAAGATGGGTTAAACACGATAGCAAGCCAATCTTGCGGAACAATCAGGCCATTTTCAATCGCAAAGCCTTGTGGGGTCTGCATCCAGCTATTGGACGATAGAATCCAGAACATGGAAATACAGGTGCCTATCGCAACCATCAAGGTCGAGAAAAAGTGCGCCTTTGGTCCCACTCGCCCCCAGCCAAATAACATGATGCCCAGAAAGCCCGCTTCCAGAAAGAAAGCGGTGAGTACTTCATAGGCCAATAAAGGTCCAGTCACGCTGCCTGCCACCCGGGAAAACTCACTCCAGTTGGTTCCAAACTGGTAGCTCATGACCACACCAGAGACGACACCCATCCCGAATGCCACAGCGAAAATTTTCACCCAGAATTTGAATAGATCCTGAAAAATCGGATTTTGGGTTTTGAGCCAGCGCCATTCCAGAATGGCCAGAAAGCTGGCCAAGCCAATAGAAATTGCCGGAAAAATGATATGAAAAGATACAGTAAAGGCGAACTGTATTCGTGCTAACTCTAATGCAGTTAAACCCAGAGTCATAAGCTTCACCTATGCATTGTTATTTGGCATCTTTGCCCTTCAATTTTTAAGTCATGAATTTTTCTAGTGACATGGCTAGCTTAGGCGTGGCTGTTATAAAAAGTATGTAGTCTTTTGTTGATTATTTTTTAATCAGGTTAAACTATGTAACTCTTGCTGATAAAGAAAATATTACTCTGAATAATTTTTAAAACTCTCCTCTTGAGCTTTAGATAAAACAGGCGTAAATTAGGCCTAAATTTAGTTACCCAGGTTAACTAACCATATGTTTTCCGAATCTCCCCGACTTCGTACGCTGTTATTACGCTGCGCACGACTGATGAGCGATGAGATCAATACGATCTTGTTGTCATCTCAATTAAATTATTCCTTATGGCAGGTGTTATACGTCATCCAGTCAAAGCAACAATGCACGCTGGCAGATATTTCCAGTTATCTCAATGTATCCAAGCCCGGTATTACTAAGCGGATTCAGCAACTGGTTGAACTCGATCTGATTGCCCAACTCGAAACTGAAGACAAACGTCAAAAGCTGTTCAAGTTGAGTGAGCAAGGAATTGAGACCTTTGCGATGTGTTCCAAACAGATCGATGCATTTGAAGATCAGTTGCTTGAGCACGTTGAATCAGATGATCTTGAAGGCAGTAAAAATACCTTGATGCAACTCATTCAGCAGTTATATCCCTCATCTCAGGACAGACCTCAATGAGCCAAGAACAAGAAACGCCTTTATGGACGCCCAATTTTATCCTGATCAGTCTGGTGAATTTCCAGTTGGTTCTGGTGTTCTACTTGCTGGTGATTGTGATTGTCGGCTACTCGGTTGCTGAGCTAGGGGCTTCGACTGCACAAGCCGGTCTGGTATCAGGTCTGTTTATTGTCGGCACCCTATTCGGACGCTTATTGATCGGAAAATTACTGAATCGTCTGGGCCTAAAAAATACGCTTGTCATTGGCCTGACTGGTTTCCTACTCTTTTCCGGACTGTATATGATTCCGGCCAAGCTGGAAGTTTTACTAGGTATCCGTCTGATACATGGCTTTATGATGGGTATGGCTTCTACTGTACTGGGTACAGTGATTGCACAGACCATTCCTGCCACACGACGCGGTGAAGGAATTGGCTATTTCAGCATGAGCAGCACGCTCGGTACAGCAATTGGTCCCTTTGTCGGAATCTGGCTGATGACAAATTTTAATTATCAGCTAATTTTCATCTTTAGCAGTATCGTTGCGCTTAGCTGCCTGATCTGTGGACTGTTTATCCAGCCACCACGCCTTAAGGCAAGTCATTCGTCAGCAGCCTCTACTTCGCAAAGCACCAGCAAACTGGCTCAGTATATTGAACCGAATGCGCTACCGATTGCACTGATTGTACTGCTGGTGGCTACTTCTTATTCAGGCATATTGTCGTTTATTCACTTTTATGCCAAAGAAATTAATCTGGTCGAAGCAGCATCTTTTTTCTTCCTGATGTATGCTTTTGCCATTTTGCTTTCGCGTCCTTTTACCGGCCCGCTCATGGACCGTAAAGGCGAAAATATCATTATCTATCCTGCCATTGTGATTATGGCACTGGGGATATTGCTCCTCAGTCAGGCGCAAAACTCTGTGATGTTACTTGCCAGTGCTGCCTTGCTTGGTTTTGGTTTTGGTAATATCCAGTCAGTGTGTCAAACCATTGCGGTGAAAAGTACGACATTGCAGCGTATGGGGCTTGCTACCTCAACCTTCTTTATTGCCCTGGATGCCGGTCTTGGTTTTGGCCCTTATTTCCTGGGTATGCTGCTGGATCAGATTGGTTATCGTCAGCTTTATCTGTTCTCGGCGCTGCTCACCCTGAGCTGCCTGGTTTGGTATTACCTTCTGCATGGCCGTAAAGCAGGAAAAGTACAGCCTTCTCATTAAAAGCTTTTAAAAGCGCCGACTAAACCGGCGCCGATATTCCAACGGCGTCAGACCGGTTTTTTTATGAAATAAACGGCGGAATGAACTTGGATCCTGATAGCCGACATTTTGCATAATCACATCCACAGCTTGATCGGTTTCTTCCAGTCGTTTACGTGCGGCTTCAATCCGGATCGCTTGTAGATATTGATTGGGCGGTATGTCTAAGGCTTGTTTAAAGCGTCGAATCAGGGTTCGGCCAGTCACATTAAACTGCTCTGCCAGCTGGTTCAAACTAAAATCTTCATGAAAATGCTGCTCTAGCCAGTTCTGGATTTTTTGTACCAGTTCATCATGGTGCGGCTGGCCAATATTCAGCAATGAATAAGACAACTGGCTATCACGGCGGTAATCAATTACGAAAGATTTAGCCGATTGCATGGCCACCTCAAAGCCATACAAGCGCTCAATCAGATGCAAACCCAGGTCAAACCAGGCCAGGCCTCCGCCCGTACAATAGATATTTTGATCCCGGCTAATCATCAGATCGGCATTCAGTTTCACCTTAGGATAGCGTGAACGAAACATGTCCTGAAAACCCCAATGTGTTGTTGCAATTCGGTCATCTAAAATACCTGCTTCTGCCAGAAAAAAATTCCCGGTACAGTTTCCTGCAATTAAAGTCGCCTCTGCATGTGCAGATTTTAAAAAATAAATCAGTTCTGGATTCTGTTGCAATACATCCTGAATCGGTGCAGCGATGGTCGGTACCACCAGAATATCTGCAGTTTGAATCTCTTGATAAGAAAAATGTGCCTGCAACTGCAGCCCATTGATACACCGAATCGGGTGTCCATCCGGACTGGCGATACTCACCTTAAACAGGCGCTGTACATTCTGCTGCTGGATCCGGTTCCAGCTTACACCAGCCATGGCAAATAAATCGACCACACCCGTAATGGCTGAAGCCAGAGCGCCATCAAAGCCTAAAATCACCACCTGTTGCATATTTTTCTATTTGTCACTTTTCACCCGATTCATGTCATTATTGACAATCCTCCTCAATAAAAGCAACTGCTAGTCTTGATGCTATCTCAAGGATTGCACATTCAGGATAGTACCGTGACCCAACTGATTAATGATAAAGATCTGCATTTCCAGCTTTATGACGTATTCAAACTTGAAGCGCTGACTAAACTGCAACGCTATCAGGATCATGACAAAAATACTTTCGACAGTATTCTGGAAACGGCAAAAGGTATCGCGACTGATTATTTTGCGCCGCATAATGCCAAAGCTGATCAACAAGAACCGAACTTTGATGGCAAACAGGTCAAAACCATTGATGAAGTGAAGACAGCCTGGCAACAGTTTGCCGATGCCGGCCTGCTTTGCGCCCAGCATGATTATGCAGATGGTGGCATGCAACTGCCCACTTTGGTGAATATGGCCTGCAATGCTTATTTTATGTCGGCCAATCCGTCAACCGTGGCTTATTCTTTTCTAACAGCCGCTGCGGCGAACCTGATACAGGCTTTTGCCTCCCCAGAACAAAAGCAAATATTCCTACCGCATATGTTGAGTGGCCGCTTTGCTGGCACCATGGCCATGACAGAGCCAAATGTAGGTTCCTCTTTGGGCGATCTGAGCACCAAAGCCATTCCTCAAGAAAATGGAATTTATAAAATTAAAGGCCAGAAAATGTTTATTTCGGGTGGCGATCAGGACATTACCGAAAATATTGTGCATCTGGTCTTGGCGAGGATTCAGGATGCGCCGCAAGGCGTAAAAGGAATTTCCCTGTTTATCGTACCGAAATTCAAAACCAACGAGGATGGTTCACTCGGTGAAGCTAATGATGTACAGCTGGCTGGCTTACTGCACAAAATGGGCTATCGAGGTACTACATCTACAGTTTTAAGCTTTGGAGAAAATGATAATTGCTTAGGCTATTTAATTGGTGAACCCGGTCATGGCTTAAAATATATGTTCAAGATGATGAATGAAGCACGTGTGGGTGTCGGTCTGGGCGCAGCCATGATTGGTTATCGTGGCTATCTGGAATCTCTGGATTATGCTAAAAACCGTCCGCAAGGCCGGCCAGTTCATGAAAAAACACCTGACTCCAAACCGGTGAATATCATTGAACATACCGATGTCAAACGCATGCTACTGGCGCAAAAGTCATATGTAGAAGGTTCGCTGGCACTTTGCTTATTTGCAGCCCGATTAATTGATGAACTTCAGGCAGCTCAAGATGAAGATAGTGCAATTCTGCTTGATCTCATCACCCCGGTGGTCAAATCTTTCCCTTCTGCCTATAGTCCGAAAGCCAATGATCTGGCTATTCAGGTCCTGGGCGGCGCGGGTTATACTCGTGAATATCCGGTGGAGCAATGTTACCGTGATAACCGGCTCAATCCGATTCATGAAGGAACTTACGGCATTCAATCTCTGGATCTGCTGGGACGTAAACTCTGGCAGCATAATGGCAAAGGGCTCAATCTGCTCATGCAGCGCATCCAGAAGACCTTGTCAGAGATTCATGAACCTAAGATAGTGGAACTCGCAAAGATCTATAAACAGCATCTTGCCACTGTGCAAAAGACTACACAGATTTTAGGCCAGGCCTTGCATCAAGGCAAAGTCAGCGAAGCTTTGGCCAATTCAGGCCTGTATCTGGATATGATGGGTAAGACCATCCTAGCCTGGCTATGGCTGGAAATGGCGAATCAGGCTCAACTCAAGTTTGGCACATCTTCGCAGGCAGAAGATCAGACTTTTCTGGCAGGGAAAATTCAGGCAGCTCAATATTTTATTCGCTGGGAACTCCCTGAAATTGAACATCAGGCCAAATTACTGATGCATCTGGATGATACTTGCCTGAATATGCAAGCCGACTGGTTCTAGGCAGAATTAATCAAAAAATGCGCCTTTATCGGCGCATTTTTATTTTGTAATTCATTAAGCTGTAGAGTTATTTACACCAAATTTTTTAAATAGCTTGGCACGCTTGGAAGGCAAGATATTAGCCTTACTTAAATCGCCCTGATAGTGCTGATATACCCGCTGATCCATGATTTTGTACCATAAAGGTGGAATCAAGGCTGGAATCAGCATGGTTGCATAACCGCTGGGTAATTCTGGCGCTTCATCAAAATGCCGCAACGCCTGAAATGGACGGCTTGGAAAAGCATGATGATCAGAATGGCGTTGTAACTGATACAAAAACAGATTAGTTACGATATTGTTGTTATTCCAGCTATGTTCCGGCAAGGTTCGCTCATAACTGCCATCCGCTTTCTGTCCACGTTTCAGTCCGTAGTGCTCGATATAATTCACAATCTCAAACAGGCTAACGCCATAAAATGCCTGTGTCAGTGTATAAGGAATAATTTTCTTGCCATGCGCCTTTAGCATCAAGGCATGATAGCCGGCACTCATGGCCCAACCATGAAACAGCTCATTTTCCTGATTAAAGAATTTCAGTCCCTTACGCTCGAGCCGTCTTTTTTCAATCTGGATTGCAGATTTTAATCCGCCTATTACGGTACGTGGCCAGAAACGGTAAAAAGATTCACCCATTTTTGAAGATGCCGGATCTTCTGGTGTCGCCACCCGTTTATGGTGTCCATAAGGATGTTCGATCCGGAAATGGTTATAGCCCAAAGGCATCAGGCTGGCATGAGACCAGTAATGGTCTTTTTTCTGGGGACGATGGCTGAGTTCATGTGCGGTATTCACCCCCACACCATTAATCGCACCCATAGAAACTCCAAGCAGTACCTGATCCAGCAAAGACACATTTGGCCGGCTTACGACATAACCGGCAAAGGCATTGGCTGCCATTTGCAAGGGAATAAATGCTTTTACAATGCGGTCATAATAAGGATCGTTAACCAGTGCCTTGATCTGCTCATCATTTGGGTTATTGGCATCATCGCCAATCAGGGCATCCAGAGTCGGAATGATTACGTGCAGTAATAATAGTCCGCCCATGGCAAAGACTTTTTTAGTCGATTTGGGACCAAAATGATAACCGGCCAGAATTCCCATTCCGATCACAGGCAGACCTGGGCTGAGCAACCAGCCAAAACGTTTTTTATCCAGATTGACACCTTTTAGTGCCGACGCTTCCTGCGTAAACTGCGCTTTCTGGATTTGTGCAGGGGCATTCATTGCGACCTTCCTTTTTTATGTTACTCTGCACTTATAGTTGATTATTTCAGCAGTAGCGAACAGTATTCAACGTCCAGAAAAGCTATGTCAGCGTCTTTGGCACATGCTGCCAAATTCTGGCCTAAAATCACAAAGTTAAAAAATTTATAGTCAATTAAATGAAATAAAACAGAAGAATAGAGTTAGGCATGGATGCTTTAAGTAAAATTTTTGATGATATTCATCTGGAAAAATCGGAATATCTTTATCTGAATGTATTTCATCCGGGCGGCTTTGACTATCAACATGAACCCTTTATGCTGGCCTATATCCTGTTACAAGGACAGGCGCAATTAAAGTTCATGAATGGTGATCGACTGGAGCTGCAACAAGGTGATCTGGTGCTATTACCCGCAGGTTCCTCCCATCATGTTTCCTGCCCAGACAATGCCGATTTTTCTGAGCACCATGCGATTAACCCTTATTTTCAGAGCAATGCACAGCAATGTGTTGATCTCAATCGGGAAAATTCGGCGGAGCATAGTTTCATACTGGCTATTCGTTCTAGCTTGGATATCCAGATGGCCAAACCTCTTTTGAGTGCATTACCTAAATACCTGCATATTCAACATATTCTGGGTGATACGGCGCCAGAATGGTTACAGGTTGGCTTGCAGTTTCTGGCACTGGAAACCCAGCAGCTTCGTCCCGGACGTGACAAGATTCTGGATCATCTGGTCAGTATTTTACTGATTGAATGCGTACGTGATTATATTTTAAACCTGGAAAATGCCTCGAGCTGGCTAAATGCGCTCTCGCATCCGGAACTATCCAATGCACTGGCAGCGATTCATGGCAAACCTGAACAATTCTGGACTGTAGAAAGTCTGGCCGAACAATGTCATATGTCACGTTCCAAATTCGCCCAGTTATTTACCCAGATTGTCGGTGAACCGCCCCTTGCCTATCTGCAACAGCACCGCCTGCGTCTGGCAGCGCAATATTTGAGAAATAGTGGATTTGGTATCCAGCAGATCGCTTATCTGGTTGGTTATTCATCCGAGACGGCGTTTAGTCAAAGTTTTAAAAAACAGTTTGAACAGACGCCCACCCAATACCGGCTGAATTGTCAGAAGAACCAGTCTTTATTACCAGACTAAAATTACTGGACTAATGCCAATACTGCTGTGACCGGATCTTCGCTATTGCCAGAAAGTAGCTGCTTGTGCATGGTGATATGCTGCATAACCTGAATCTGCGCTGCTTCAATATCCATCAGTTTTTCAATTTCAGCTGCCAGATTTTCAGGTGTAGCAGCGGATTGGATGAGTTCTTGAATCACTTTTTTGCCAGCAATTATATTTGGTAATGAAAAATATGGGATTTTTACCAGTAATTTGGCAATTCGATAGGTCAGCCAGTGCAATTTATAAAAAGTCACCATCGGACGGTGCAGCAACATCGCTTCAAGCGTTGCAGTTCCAGACGCCAGTGCAATAATATTGGATGCATTCATGACCTGACGGCCAATTTTGGATTCAGCGCTGGTATTTTCCATCAAGCGAATTTGGGTTTTTAAGCTCTCAGGATAAGTGGCCAGTAAACTTTCGATTTGCTGCTTGCGTGCATCATTAATCGCAGGAATCAGAAAGGTATAATCCGGATATTTGTGATGCAGAATATTAGCTGCATCCAGAACCAAAGGTCCCAAACGCTCAATCTCGCCACGGCGGCTTCCCGGTAATAAGGCAATATATTTCTGATGTGGATCGAGGCCTAATTCTATCTGAGCCTCCAGAATTGGATTTTCAAGTGGCAATTGGCTAGCGAGCGGATGTCCGACAAAAGCTGCAGGAACATCCCATTTTTTAAAGAACGCTTTTTCAAATGGAAACAGGCACAGCACCAGATCAATACTGGCTTTAATGCCATGTATACGGCCTTGACGCCATGCCCAGACCGAAGGACTGACGTATTGCACGGTTTTAATCGGTAACTGTTTTTGTTTAATGGTTTTTGACAAACGCAGGTTAAAATCAGGCGCATCAATCCCGATAAAAATATCGACCGGATCTTTAGTCCAGGTTTCCACCAGACCATCCCGCACAGCAAACAGTTTTTTAATATCTTTTAAAACTTCGACAATGCCCATCACCGATAAAATATCCATCGGATAATAGCTTTTAAAGCCTTCAGCGATCATTTGTGGCCCACCGATACCTTCAAATTCAGCATCAATGCCTTGCTCACTAAAACGGCGAATCAATTTTGCGCCAAGCGTATCTCCAGAAACTTCACCGACCACGATTCCAATTTTAAGTTTTCGATTTAGCAAGTGGGTTTCCTCTCAGATCCGCATGGAAATTTATTGAATCGGGATTCTAACATAATCCTATGGCTATTCCGGAAGAAGCTTAAGTATCTTCTAATTTTAAGAAACCCACCGTTTAGAATAACTTAGTCAATAAGGGAGCTTGCATAACAAGAATTAAATCGACATTTACAGGTACATTCAATTAGACAGAAATGGGGCAAATCGGACAGTTAAAATCAATCATTATATTCGCACTTTATACATAACCCAGTGAATAAACATGAAAGATCACCTAATATTCTTCACCTAGCTTTATCTTTTTTATGCATAAGTAAATCAATAATCAAGACAACGACTTATATCCAAAAGTCATAAGATATGCTCGTTTTTTGATTTTGGCATATATGCATGTTTGGTCCGATTGAATTTATTTTAGCAGGCGTTCTGGTAGGTTTTTGTGTAGGTGTCACCGGTGTCGGTGGCGGTTCATTAATGACGCCAATTCTTATCAGTTTATTCCGGATTGAACCGCATATCGCGATTGGTACTGACCTGCTCTATGCCGCGATTTCTAAATTCTGTGGCTCGTTTGTGCATGCCAAGAAAATGAATATTGTCTGGCCGATTGTGATCTGGCTGGCCGTTGGCAGTATTCCCGCATCTTTTGCAACACATTGGGTTCTTGATAACTATCTGAGCCAATCAACGCATTACAAGGCCGTCCTGACCATGGTATTGGGCTTTATGCTAACCATTACCGGCTTATCCATTCTGTTTCGTAGCCAGATCGAAAATCTTTTTAATAAATACAGAAAACAAGAACTACCGGATATGACCCAAGATCTGGAAAAAGTAAAGCTGCAAGCCAAGGAAAAGCGCGTAGCCATTATCATCATGGGCATTATCTTGGGCATATTTGTCACGCTCTCTTCAGTGGGTGCCGGCGCATTTGGCATCATGGCACTTGTAGTGATGTTCCCGAATCTGCCGATGATTCGTATCATTGGCTCAGATGTTGTGCATGCAGTGTTACTGACCCTGGTTGCAGGGCTGGGTCATATGTCTTCAGGCAATGTCGATTTCATGCTACTCATGTGGTTATTGGTGGGTTCTATTCCGGCAATTATTGTGGGGACCTTGCTTAGTTCACGTATGCCGGAAAAACTGATCCGCAAAATTTTAGGTATCACCCTATTTGCCCTCGGTGTAAATTTCATGATTAATCCTGTGAAATCAAAACCGGCCCAACCTGCTGAAACAGCAATGATAATCATGAGCCAAAATTCCCCGTCCGTTTAAGTTAACTATCCGATTCATCACTTTTTTTTCAAAGAAGTATTCATCTTTTTTATAACAAAGTGACGCATCATTCATGTTATATTCGGGCTATTAAACAACCTTTTGTATGATCGAACCAGTGACGGCAATGAATACACAACAGTCAAATCCTATTTCAGCATCAGATATTGATGACGTGAATATCCACAGCATGATTCCTCTTGTAACCCCTGCCGAGCTTAAAGCAGAGTTACCGTTGACTGAAACTGCTTATCAAACCGTACTGCATGGTCGTGAAACGATTCGTAAAATTCTGGATGGTGAAGACAAACGCCTGTTCGTTGTAATTGGCCCTTGTTCTATTCACGATCCAGAGGCGGCGCATGAATATGCTGAGCGCTTAAAAGTGCTGAGCGAAAAAGTTAAAGACAGCTTATATATCGTGATGCGGGTTTATTTTGAAAAACCACGTACTACCGTAGGTTGGAAAGGTCTGATCAATGACCCAGACATGAATGATTCATTCAATATTGAAAAAGGTCTGCGTATCGGTCGCAAGCTATTACTTGAACTGAATGAAATGGGCTTGCCATGTGCCACTGAAGCACTTGATCCAAACTCGCCACAGTATTACCAAGACCTGATTTCATGGTCAGCAATTGGTGCACGTACCACAGAAAGCCAGACCCATCGTGAAATGTCTTCTGGTCTTTCTTCACCAGTCGGCTTTAAAAATGGTACTGACGGCGGTTTAACGGTCGCGACCAATGCGATGCAATCTGTGAAACATGGTCACAGCTTCCTCGGTCTGAATGATCAAGGCCAGGTGGCTGTGATTCGCACTTCAGGCAATCCTTATGCTCACGTGGTACTGCGTGGCGGTAATGGCAAGCCGAACTACGATGCAGGCTCGGTTGCCGATGCAGAAGCTGCTCTAGCCAAGGCCAAAGTCAGCACCAAGATCATGATTGATGCCAGCCACGCCAACTCTAACAAAGACCCGTACCTGCAACCACTTGTACTTAAAAACATTTCCGAACAAATTCTTGATGGAAACAAGTCAATTGTTGGTATTATGGTAGAAAGTCATCTTAAGGGTGGTCGTCAGGACATTCCGGCGAACCTGAATGATATGGAATACGGTCAATCCGTTACGGATGGCTGTATCGACTGGGAAACGACTGAAAAAGTTTTACTCGACATGCATGAGGCATTGAAAGACATTTTACCTAATCGTTAAATGATCTGACCAACGCCATCGCCAAGATGGCGTTTGCATTTCTAGAACAAGGAAAATTTATCTGATGAATGATATTGAAACGGCATTAAGCCAGATTGAGAATTTTCAATTCGTACACGAACATCTGTTTAGCTCCGGTCAACCAACTACTGCCCAGCTACAGCTGATGAAAGAATACGGTGTATCTACAGTCATCAATGTGGCGCTGACCGATAGCGAACAGTATCTGCCGCATGAAGATAAAATTTGCCTTGAGCTGGGACTGAACTATATTCAGGTTCCGATTTCCTGGGAAACCCCTTCAGACAATCAATGCCTGCTGGTACTGGACCTGATCGATCATCTGGTAAAAGAGCAAATGGTCTGGGTACATTGTTCGCAAAACTACCATGTCAGCTGTCTGATGTACTTATATCGTCAGTACTATATGGATATCGATATGCCTACAGCACAAGAACACTTGCATCAGATCTGGGAACCAAATGAAACCTGGACCGGTTTAATGCATGCGGTTGCCCTACAGCTACAAGGTCGTAAAGCAACGCAGGAACTGGAACTTTCCCTGATTAATCCAAATTATTTTGCCTGATTTTATTTACTGTGGCTCAACAGCACGGTTGCCATGGACATAATGCCTTCCTGACGACCGGTAAAACCTAACTGTTCAGTGGTGGTGGCTTTAATACTGATTTGAGTCACATCAACATCCAAGACATCTGCAATACTTTGACGCATCGCCAGATTGTGCTTAGCCAGTTTTGGACGTTCACAGGCCACGGTAATATCGGCATTATTCAGGTGATAACCACGATCCAGAATTAGCTGATAAACATGCTTGAGTAGTACCCGGCTATCTGCACCTTTAAACCCAGGATCTGTATCTGGGAAATGCTGGCCAATATCTCCAAGCGCCAATGCACCCAACAAAGCATCACAGAGTGCATGCAGCACTACATCACCATCCGAATGTGCTTTCAGACCGTGAGTATGCGGAATTTGAATGCCTGCCAGAGTGACAAAATCACCTTCTTCAAATGCATGCACATCCAGCCCCTGGCCAATACGAATTTGTGCGATCACCTTATACATCCTTTAGAAATAGCCCATTGAAATCTTGTACACTTGCTTTCTATTTCGCTATAGTTAGACCAAGCGTAACACAGTGAAAGTATAAGCGATCATGCTACTGAAAACTGATATAAATATGTTGAAAATAATTGGCCTGATGCTCGGTCTGGGGATGATTTCTACAGGTAGCTCGGCGATCACACTAAACTGTAGCGATGACAGCCAAAAAACGGCTGCCATGAATAAAGTCTGCTCAGCATCGCTGGCTGAATCTCGTGCAAAACTCGCAGACCAATACTTTACTGCTTTTCTGATTACCGATGCGCCTGTGCGCTTATTACAAGATAGCCAACAATTATGGGCGACCCGTTTACAGCAATGCAAAACGCTAGACTGTTTTAAACAGCAGTTTGAATGGCGTTTAGATGATTTAAATGTCTATATTTCACTGAATCAAAGTCTGACCCAGCATTATATTAAGTTTGAACAGGGACAAATCGCCAAGCAGCCTGTACATCTCAAGATTCATCAACTGACCAAAGACCGGATCAAGATTGAAGGCCTAGCCTATCGTAATCCAAATAACCGGACCGAGAAGCAGATCATTCCTTTTTTAGCCTATACTACGCCTGAGACAAAAAACCAGATCACCGATAACGAAAATGACTGCCGCTATGAATTTAATTATAGTAAAGCCATTTTAGCGGTCAGTAGCAAGCAGAAAGGCTGTGAACGCTTTACCGGTATTTATCGACTATATGATTGATTTAATTTCAAAATACTATAATTTATCGTCATATAAAATGAGATTTTTGGTGTAAAAAATAGCCCGCAAGCGGGCTATCAATTTAAGCAGGATAGTATTGCGCAATTTCCTGACTGATCATTGCAGCCGTTGCAGCTGATAAAGTCCAGCCCAGATGACCATGCCCGGTATTGTAAAAGACCCGCTCATATTTGCCACGGCGTACCACAGGCATCATATTTGGCATCATTGGGCGTAAGCCCGCCCAAGGCACCACATGCTCAGTACACAGGTCAAAATTACGATTGGTCCAGTCAATTAAAGGTTGAATTCGGTCAGCACGAATATCCCGGTTATAGCCATTAAACTCGGCTGTTCCTGCAACACGCAAACGATCCTTGCCTAGGCGTGACAAGACAATTTTCGCACTTTCATCTAGCTGACTGACCCAAGGTGCTTTGTTCTGGCTCTGCTCATCATTCAGTTGCACGGTAATCGAGTAGCCTTTGACTGGATAGACATTGACTCGCTCACCAAGTATTTCAGCCAATTGATAGCTGCCAACCCCTGCACAGACCACTATGGCATCTGCATTAATTTCTAGAACATCATCTGGAAAGGAATGGACATTTTCAGTACTAGGTTTGCATTTAACCCGAATATTCTGAGCCTGATGATCAACAACAAAAACATCTTGACCAAACTCAAATTTCACGCCTTTTTGCATACAGGCTTTGGCCAAACAGGTACTAAATTTATGAATATCCCCGGTGGCATCGCTCTGACAGTAAAATCCTGCATAATAATCGCCAGTTAATGCAGGTTCGATCTGCTTGATTTCTGCATTGGAAATGGCATTGCGCTCCAGACCACCGCTACACAACAGATCATTGACTTTGATCGCAACATCATAATCTGTCTTGTTATGATAAAAATGTAAAATTCCACGTTTTTCTAAATTGAAATCAATATTTTCTGTTTCGGCAATTTCAAATAAGCGTGCTCTTGCCAGTAAAGCCAGCCGTACAGTCTCTCGGGTATTGGCTTCATAATGTTTGATATTGCCCAGAAATTCCATGAGCCAGCTGTATTTATGCACACTGAAAGAAGGATTGAGCAAAAGTGGTGCGGTTTTTTGTGACATCCATTTGATGCCTTTGAGTACCGTGGCTTTCTGGTTCCATACTTCGGCATTACAGGCAGAAAGCTGGCCGCCATTGGCAAAGGATGTTTCCATTGCCGGATAAAGATGCCGATCAACCACAGTCACTTGATAGCCTGATTGTGCCAGCTCATAAGCTGTGGTTACTCCGGTAATACCGGCCCCAATCACCACGACATGACGCATAGACACCTCCTTGATTATATTGATGTCTTTTCCCATCTGTCATG
>NZ_JAUZUU010000020.1:0-41912 GCF_031844225.1 Acinetobacter sp. RRD8 | reverse complement strand
CTTTAAAAAGATAAAAGAATTAAGGCATTGAGTTAAGCGTGTTCCAACTGACCCACTTGATGATAAGCACGGTTAAAATACACCAGACTTTCTTCTTGATCGCTTTGTTGAACTTTAAGAACACGACACATGAAAACACTGTGTGTACCGACTTGCTGAATATCTTGAATCTCACAGTCAAAACTGACCAAGGCATCTTTCAAAATAGGTGAACCAGTTTCCATAGTACTCCAATCACCGAGTTTGAAACGATCTTCTGAGCTGAATTTACTTGAAGCAAAAGCATTTGAAAGCTGTTCATGCTGAGTACTTAGTACGTTTACAGCCAAGACTTTATTTTCAACAAAATGGGCATGTGAACGGGAGGATTGATTCATACAGACTAATAACATTGGCGGTGTATCCGTCACGCTACATACGGCAGATGCAGTAAATCCATGCATACCTGTTTCACCCGAAGTCGTAATAACATTCACTGCTGTGGTGAGTAAAGACATTGCATTTCTAAAGTCTGTTGCTTCAATCATCTCTTTCATCTCAAATGTACATATCACGTGCTCGTGCATAAAGCTGGACAAATGACCTTGCGATGATTTGTTCTGCTTCGCACGAGACTACGTTTGATTAAGCTTCTAGCTCTTTACGAACAATGGCAGCACCTGCGCTTAAAGCTTCAAGTTTGCCACTTGCCACTTGGCGAGATAGCGGTGTCATACCACAGTTAGTTGAAGGATACAGTTTATCTGCATCAACAAATTGCAATGCTTTGCGTAGCGTATTTGCTACTTCCTCTGCAGTTTCCACTTGAGTGGTTGCCACATCAATTGCACCCACCATCACTTTCTTACCACGGATCAATTCGATTAAATCCATTGGTACACGTGAGTTTTGGCATTCAAGTGAAATAATATCGAGCTTAGATTGTTGTAGTTTCGGGAATGACTCTTCGTATTGACGCCATTCATTACCTAAAGTTTGTTTCCAATCCGTATTTGCCTTGATACCGTAGCCATAGCAAATATGCACAGCGGTTTCACATTTGAGTCCTTCAAGCGCACGCTCTAAGGTCGGAATACCCCAATCATTTACTTCATCAAAGAACACATTAAATGCAGGCTCATCAAACTGAATAATGTCGACACCTACTGCTTCAAGCTCTAACGCTTCTTGATTCAGAATTTTGGCAAATTCCCAAGCCAATTTTTCACGGCTCTTGTAGTGACCATCGTAAAGTGTATCAATCATGGTCATCGGACCAGGAAGCGCCCATTTAATTTGTTGATTGGTTTGGCTGCGCAAGAATTTCGCATCGTCTACAAACACGGCTTTTTTACGAGAAACATCACCCACAACAGAAGGTACACTCGCATCATAACGATTACGAATACGCATCGTTTCACGCTTTTCGAAATCCACACCTTCAAGATGCTCAATAAAGGTGGTTACGAAATGCTGACGGGTTTGCTCGCCATCACTCACGATATCGATACCCGCAGTGACTTGCTCATGTAATGATAATTTCAAAGCATCACGTTTAGCTTCTAATAATTCTTCGCCTTCAAGCTTCCATGCAGACCATAATTTTTCAGGTTCAGCTAACCAAGACGGTTTTGGCAAGCTACCCGCAGTTGAAGTTGGGAGTAAAAGTTTCGGTTGTGTAAGCGCCATGTCTAATCTTCTTTGTCTAAATTCGTAAATCTGTTTATCAATTTAATGGATTAAGCAGCTGTTTCGACTTCGAAATTTGCAGCCCATTCATTTAAAATGTCTTGATAAGGCTTAATGAAGTTTTCTTCCGTCCATTTACCTTGTTTAACTGCAAGCTCACCACGTTCCACACGGTCATAGACCACACGTGTAAGTGAATAATCGCCATAGCTTAGACTTGGTTGATACACCACACCTGCAGGAGAGTTGGTGTTGTAAATTTCAGGACGATAGATCCGTTGGAAACTTTCCATGGTTGCAATCGCGCTGATCAATTCAAAATCAGTATAATCACGGACTAAATCGCCAGCGAAATAGAATGCTAATGGTGCATTACCACCTTCTGGTTTAAAGTAGCGTACACGTAAACCCATTTTGGCAAAATATTCATCGGTACGTGAATATTCATCATTTTTGTATTCCACACCCAAAATAGGATGTACGTTGGCTGTACGGAAATACGTTTTAGAGGTTGAAACGCTTAAGCAAATGACAGGTTGTTTTTTAAATTCTGCTTTAAATACATCTGAATTGACTAAATGTTGATAAAGCTTGCCATGTAGATTGCCAAAATCTTCAGGTTTTTCACCTACACCACAACCCAATTGTGGCAATACCACACTGAAGTCGTAATCACGCACATAAGATGAGAAGCTATTGCCGATCATGCCTTCAATACGCTCACCTGTTTGATGGTCAATCACAACACTTTTAAGTGTTTCAATAAATGGGAAAGTTTGACCATTACCTTCAATATCAATTTCCGCAGAAATAATGTCAATCTCAAGTGAATAGCGATCACCTTTCGGGTTATCAACGGTTGCCAAGCTATTAAAACGGTTGTTGATCATCGCAAGGGTACGACGCAAGTTTTCTTCACGGCTTTCCCCACGTGCCAAATTGGCAAAATTTGTGGTTAAACGTGTGCTTTCTGCTGGCGTGTAGTTTTCATCAAAACGGATACGTTTAATTGAACACTCAAATGCTGTACTCATGGAGATTGCCACCTAAAAATTTTATAAAAAGCTAAATTTCTGAATGGCTGTATTTAAACGTGAATAAGAAAGTGAGTAAAACGATATAAATTCAGCTTAAGATGAGAAATACTCATCTTAATAAATTAAAGATTCTGAGGATTTTTAGTTATTCAGTAAGTTAAGCGGCTATCTAAAATCTTTATCTGAAATTGATAATGTTTTTTGCAACTCTACCAAAGATAATAAATCTCCAACTATCAAGTATGTGTAAATAACATAACGATCAGCTTCTTGCCTAGAAGTAATAATATCATGAGAACCTTTCTGAGCAGCTTTGAAAATAGCATCTAACCGCTCGCCCAAATATTTCATCTGTGAACCAACGATTTCCTCAAATCTTTTAGAGTCTGACTGCTCATCAACATATGCAATAATTCGATTTATATAATTATCCACACCTAATTTAATAATTTTAGTTTTACCATTGTCTAAATTAATAGTCTTATCCTCTCTAGCAGGATAAATCACATCAGCAGTATCTTGTAATATTCGCCTACAACTATGAACAGCATTTGACCAATCCTCTGAATCTTCGGACGTTAAATTCTCATAAACAGATGCAAATTTTTGTGCTGATAATGGTACTAAATCTCCAATTTTTCCGTCTACAAACTTTCTTGTTCTAGAAAAAATATCTGACGTAATTTTTGAATATTTTAGCTCATAATATTTATTAGACACATATTCGTATACAAAAGCTTGTCGTTTAATTAGAAATTGAGAGTTCGTGCTAATACCATCTCTTAAACTCTTTCTTTCTAAAAAATTACTAGGGCGTGTCCTCATTTGAAGAATTGGTTTTAAATACTTAAAATCCTCCTTTAAGCTCTTTTCATTTCTATATTTTTTCAATGGCACGTACTCTTCTCACTGATGATATTTGGCAGCAAATTCAAGATACTATGCGATTACATGGTTGTTACTGTTCAAAAAACAGTAGAAATATCATGGAAGCCATCTTATGGAAACTGCGCACAGGCGCCACATGGCGCGATATTCCTCAAGAATTTTGCCCTTGGCAAACTGCTTACAATCGCTTTAATCGCTGGGCAAGTAAGGGATTATGGGATAAATTTTTTTTAGATTACGAGGCGTCTTGGATCAAGAATGGGTATTCATTGACGGAAGCTACATACGCGTGCATCAACATGCAAGTGGAGCTCGGTATGGTTTCGAAAGAGCAATTGGACAATCACGTGGTGGACAAACAACAAAAATACATCTTGCAACCGACGCGAATGGATTACCGATTGATTTTAAAATCACTGGGGGTGACGTCCACGACAGTCAAGTTGCAAAACAACTGATTGATATTGTAGGCGAGGCAACATATCTCATTGCTGACAAGGGATATGATGCTGAGCACATTCGAATATGTGCTAAGAACAAGAATATGATTCCTATTATTCCATTGAGATCAAACAGTAAGAGATCGAATAAAGAATTTGATAAATATCTATATAAATTAAGATATTTAGTTGAAAACGCTTTTGCGAGATCAAAATATTTCCGTGCTATTGCAAACTCGATTTGATAAACTAGCACGCAATTATAAATCTATGCGTATAGCCTGCATATTTATTTGGTGCAAAGCCAAATGAGGACACGCCCTAATAATTTCTTCACTTAATTTTAAAGCTTCATACAATGACTCTTGATTAACTTGCAATGTTCTAATTCCAAAGCATTATTGTAGTTATTCTCCTATATACTTTAGTTCTTATTAAATTTCAATTAGTGAATTTCTTTCATCTTAACCTTAGAAAATATCAGTATATCAAATCCTTACTATCTAATTAAATCGTTAAAATATAGGGTTTAGATTTAAACCCATATAACTATGTCAAACAAACTTGAACGTCAGAAATTGACTCTCCCAGCAGGTCACGACAAGCTTCTGCTTCACTCCTGCTGTGCACCATGCTCGGGTGAAGTGATGGAAACCCTAATTGAATCAGGCATCGACTTTTCGATCTTTTTTTATAATCCCAATATTCACCCTGTCAAGGAATATGAAATCCGTAAGGAAGAAAATATTCGCTTTGCAGAAAAACATAATATTCCTTTTATTGACTGTGATTACGATACAGACAATTGGTTTGCACGTGCCAAAGGCATGGAAAATGAGCCAGAGAAAGGTATTCGCTGTACCATGTGTTTTGATATGCGCTTTGAACGGACTGCCCTTTATGCAGCTGAAAATGGCTTCAGCCTAATTAGTAGCTCATTGGGTATTTCTCGTTGGAAAGATATGAAGCAGATCAATGATTGTGGGCATCGTTCTGCTTCACATTATGAAGGTATCACCTATTGGGACTACAACTGGCGTAAAAATGGTGGTGCTGTTCGTATGCTTGAAATCAGCAAGAAGGAAGAATTCTACCAACAAGAATATTGTGGCTGTGTATACTCCTTACGTGATACCAACCGTTGGCGTATGAGCCAAGGTCGTGATCGCATCAAATTGGGCGTGAAATTTTATTCGAATGCCACGGATGATGAAAGCTAAGCTTCAGTCGCCAGATACCAATTTTTCCAGGAACTGGTTCCACGGACTTCAATGGGTACAGTTGGAATCAGTTTTTCTTTTAGAACGTCAGTCTGTCCCACGGCTTTGGCAAGTCGGGCTTTCACAGAATGAATGCATTCACGATCTCCAAACTCACAGCGATCCAATGTCGTACCACCACAAGGACCATTCGCCAATCCTTTGGGACAAGTTTCAGGGCAAATATATAAAGTATCTCCTAACCTACATTGACCACAACTTTCACAACCCACGACCCCTTGCTTAGAGATAAATTCAGTTTTTAACAATGCTTTTGCTGCAGGCGTATTTTCCCAGAATGAGGCTTTAAAAATAAAATGCCCCACACCTTTGGCAATTTTGGACTCAAATAGAGCCTTGTGCATGAAATGCAATTGCTGATATTTAATAAGCTGGCTAGAGGATGGTTGGCGGGAATAATAAGCTAATTCTGGCACGAGTTCATTTTTAGTCTTCACTTGCCACAGTGCATTCCAGAGTGCTTCGAGTTCCTGTAAACCATAATGTCGATATTGTTCAATATATTTTTCTAAAAGCTTTTGCTCTTCAGGCTTATGGCATGCTGAAAGATGCACACCTGCAAAACCCAAATATTTACACATCAATATTTGTATAGCACAACGTTTATAAGCATTCTCAGTTCGTCCATCCTGTTCTTCCTGAGCCAACACTCGTAACATGTGTGGTGTAATCACAATTCCTGCGACATTATGTTTCACCATAAAATTGGCACGTGCCAAACTAAGTGGCATAACACAAGCAAGTATATTTTGTGGGTATCGATGACGATTTAAAAAAGCCTTGGCTTGTTTTAAAGCCTCCATATCGTAACCCAACTGGGTAACGATAAAGTCTGCTCCTGCTTTAATCTTTTTGTGAAGTTTTAAATATTGTGCATCACGTTCAGCTTCAGCATATTTAAAGGGATTAAAAGCTACACCAATGTGAAATCCACCATAACACTTTGCGGCCATGACCGCATTTACAGACTCTAAATATCGGGTGCGATTCGTTCCATCTTGACCATTTGTATGCCCTTTTAACTTATCACCTGTGAGAAGCAGTAAATTTTTCTGTCCCGAAGCTTGAGTTGATTTTAAGAAGGTCTCAAAATCAGTAATATCCCGACCTTTCCCTGAATAATGGATGATTTTTTCCACTGATGAAGGAAATGTCTTCGCACATTCAAGTGGTGCCAAATCACTATCGGCATGCACTCGATCTGCAAAAGTGATCGCACATGGAAATTCTGCTAAAGACATTGGTACAGCAATGCCTTTAGCAGAACTTAAATATTCCAACAAAATACAAAACTGATTGTGCTTAAAATGGGAAGCAAGCTGTGACATAAAATAAAGTTCAAATAAAAATGATTGAAGCAGGTCGCTATTATATTCGACCTAACAGAATCAGCCCGATTAATCTTAATCAGGCTGATATAGAAAATTTTAGTTAACAATTATGCAATGAATCTATTCACTACATTCAATCAGGCAACTTTCTCATGAGATTCTCGCTCTAATGTGAAATGAAATGCCTATTCTTCAAGAATATTCTGATACGGCTTAATGAAGTTCTCTTCTGTCCATTTACCTTGCTTAAGATTCAATTGAACACGTTCAACACCGTCATAAACTTTACGAGTTAAGAGAAATCATCATTGTGAACAGACTATTTCTCTAAGTTGATTCATCACAACATGTAATTTATAGCCATAGAACCGGTCCATTGAGCTTTTACCACGAGATGCAATTTTAGATAATGATTTATGGCGGTGAATAGGTTTGTGCAACAAAGCTTATTCTAATTAAAACTTGGATTTCATAACCATTAATTTACAGTACAACTATCAATAAAATCGCCCCACCATTGCATCATTTCCATACGCTGATTAAAATATTCTGCATGATTATAACTTGCACGGGTTTTATTTTTATCAGTATGAGATAGCTGTGCTTCAATCCAATTTGATTGAAATAAACCGGATTCATTTAATATGGTACTAAATGTCGATCGTAACCCATGAGAAGTTAATTCATTTTTAGTATATCCCATTTTTCTGATAATCAAGTTCAGGGTATTAAAATGAATAGGTTTATTATTATTTCGCGGGCTAGAAAATACATATTTTTCGCTATGAGACCAAACGAGTGCTGATTTCACAACTTCAAGTGCTTGATCAGATAGTGGAACAAAAAAATCAGGGATATCATGACCTAAAATAACCTTTCTTCTATATTGTTTAATATGTAAGGCTGGTATTTTCCATATTTTTTTATCTAGATCGAAGTGATGTGGTTCACAAAGCAATAATTCTCCACCACGGACGCCTGTATATAGTTTAAATAACAGGGCTTTTTTAATAATAGGATCTGTATTAATCTGATTTAATTTAGCTAAGAAATTAGATAGTTCATCTGAATTCAAATGAGGATAGTTTTTCTTAATCTTATTGTTGACTAATATTTTATGAAGTCCATGTGCAATATTATATTCACAATACCCCATCGCTACCGCATAATCATAAATCTGATTTAAATAACTATAGGCTTTCTTTACAGGTTCTTTTACATTTCTAGATTCTATATTTTTAATAATCTTAACTAGATCATATCTTTTAATTTCAATAAATGGCATTAGTCCAATATTTGGATAAACATCCTGATCTAAACATTTTTTTGCGAGCTGAATTACACCGCATCGTGGTTCATCTTCAAAGGAATTTTTAATTTTAAATTCTAACCACTCTTCACAAATATCCTGAAAAGTTTTGATGTATTTTTTATGCAGTGGTTTATTTTCATAATTATTAAATTTATATTCATCCCGGACTGATCTGGCCTCTTTCAAGGACATTACAGGATATTCACCCAACTTCATGCGAGGACGTTTATTTGTCCCTGCAAGTGAATAGCGGTAACTCCAAGATTTACGTCCGTTTGGTTCTACCTTCAAACTTAAGCCGTCATCATCTGCCAGAAAATAGATTTTTTCCTTTGGTTTAGCTTGACGTACCTTAATTTCAGTAAGACTCATGAATTTTTAACCTAACCACAAATGGCACTGCTCAATTCAATTATAGCAAATTTAAGCGATATTCATATGATGCGTATCATACGCATCACATATTTTTATAAGTAATTGTTAAATAAAATTTATATTTAGATTGGTTATTCCCTAGTAACCAATTAATTAACCATTGATTTTGCAAGTCTTAAATTGGCATTTGAAGTGCAACCCCATGTTATGACTATTCACATTTCTGCTCCATCATTCATGGTTACTTATTAGTTATGTTATTATGTCAGGAGCGATACAAGAATTAGGGTAACCTTATTATGGAAATAGCGAATACGAAATTACTAGCTGGCGCTTTGATAGCCCTAACTTTAACTATAGTTAGCCCTGTCGTACTTGCAAATGATAACAATGATATACGAAAGACTATTGTAGTTAAGTTTGCTAAAAAAGCTCACCCTGCAAATTATTACGGAAGGATAGATGGATACAAGTATGATTCCTACAAATTTTATGCTAAAAAAGGGCAAAAGTTAAAAGTGAAGTTGACTGGAGGAAATGTTGAAGCTTACTTATGGGGTAATCAATTAAAAGACTCCATCAATCTTGGAGAATATTCTCCAGAGCTTGATGATAAGGGTATTTATATTTTACCTGCTTCAGGTGAGTATGAAATTAGAGTATTACAACCTAGATCACAGGCAAGAAAAGATAAAAAACCTCAATACTGGATGAGTATTAACATTAAATAAAGACTTGCTAGATTTTTTTAAGCTTTTATACCAGGGTTCAAAAACTATTGCCAGTTAAACGGGGCGTGATTTTTACATATATGTTTTTATATTAATAAAAATGATATAGTGAATAGCCACCAAAATTCTAGACACACATAACCATCTTTTGATGGGCCTTTTCATAATCTAATGGAGAACGCTGACCATTGGAACCATGTCTGCGTTTTGAGTTATAGAACATCTCTATATATTCAAAGATATCCGACCTTGCTTCAGTTCTTGTCACATAGATTTTCTTCTTGATCCTCTCTCGCTTTAACAGCTGAAAGAAGCTCTCAGCAACAGCATTATCATGGCAGTTTCCACGCCGGCTCATACTGCTTTCAAGGTTGTGATGCTTGAGAAATGTCTGCCATTCATGACTGGTGTATTGGCTACCTTGATCAGAATGAATCAGGACTTTGTTCTTTGGGCTTCTTCGCCACAAAGCCATCAGTAGAGCATCTAAAACCAGATCTGTTGTGATTCTCGACTTCATAGACCAGCCAACGACTAGCCGTGAGAATAGGTCGATTACTACTGCAAGATACAGCCATCCTTCATGAGTGCGAATATAAGTGATGTCAGTCACCCACAACTGGTTGGGCTGGGTGGGGTTAAACTGTCTGTCTAAAGTATTTCGAGCCACAATCGATGGAGTACTAACATTAGCTCTAGGTTTGCGATAGCCACGCTGTGACTTGAGACCATTCGCCTTCATGAGTCGATGTACTCGATTGATACCGCAACTTTCGCCAACGTCTTTCAAATCACAATGAATCTTGCGATAACCGTAGACTCCGCCAGATTCCAACCAGAACTGTTTAATTAATCCTGAAAGCTGTTGCCGCTTCCTCGCAGTTATACTGGTAGGTTTCTTTAACCAGGCGTAATAACCACTGTGATGAACATCTAACGTTGAACATAAACGACGAACAGACCATATATGTTGGTTGTCCCGAATAAAGGCGTACCTCATTTGGACTGGCTTGCGAAGTACACCGCGGCCTTTTTTAATATGTCCCTTTCTTCAGTGACCCTTTGCAGCTCTTTTTTTAATTTCGCTAATTCTGTAGTTGGATCACTAGATTCTGTTGTCTTGGGCTGCTGTGGATCATAACGTTTGATCCAAGCATACAGACTATGTGTAGTGGTTCCTAAACGTGTAGCAACTTCAGCCACACTATGACCTTTCTCAGTGACTTGTTTTACTGCTTCAATTTTGAATTCTTCAGGGTATCGTTTACTGCTCATAAGCACCTCGTTAATTAGCCATTTTATCTAACTAAAAGGTGTCTACAAAATCGGTGGCTATTCATTGTTGAATTTCTCTGTTCATAGACACCCATTATATTGAAGTGATGTCTATGAATCACACAGATTATCATAAGGCTTTTGAAACTGTCGCACCTCATGTTTGAATTCACCCATTAACAGAGTGCGAATTAGTCCTTGATCATGTTTGACCACATTTCAAGGAATAGTGTCCAACTTTCGGTATACAGATTATGGTGTGGGGTTCTCTTAAAGTTTAAACCTTATTATTTTACTTCAGTAATGCTGATTGGCTGGTCTTTTACAAATTCAACAACCCCTTCACCACGTTTAAAGTGAATTGAAACTCCATTATTATTAGCTAAACGAATACCACTACCAGCAACTGTTTGCTTTAAACGATATACCACGCCTGAGTTATCAGTCATTAAAGCAGTTTCAAAGTTATCCGATGATTTCAGAAAAATTAATAAACCATTCGGACCAGAAAATTTAAGGACCTGCGTATCAGCTGAAGTATTGCTTGTAGCCTTATCTTGTAAAGTTTCAGTCTTTGGACTCGAAGTACACCCAGTCATTGCTAAAACTAACAAAGTTAAACTTAAAAAATATTTCATTTAACTACCTTTTTCATCTGTAAATCATAGGTGTATTTATACTAATTGTTATAATTTAACAATAAAACAGATATTACTTTTTTTTACACAAAAAAGCCATAAATCGCATTTTGAACCGTACCGGATTTATCGGAGATTTTTTTATTTAAGTTAGGCCACCTGACCTAACGGGTTAATCTTATCATAGTACATTGCTTCAAACTCAAAAGGCGATACATAACCCAGTGCACTGTGTACATGCTTTTTATTAAACCAATCTACCCAATTTAATGTCGCAAGTTGTACATCTGCTAAACTTTGCCAATCTGCTTTTAAATATTCAATCATCTCTGTTTTGTATAAGCCATTCACTGTTTCAGCCAAAGCATTATCGTATGAGTCCCCGTTGTACCGATTGATGCTCGTAAATTTGCTGCTTCTAAACGATTGGTATAGCGAATGGAAAGGTATTGAACACCTCTATGGGAATGATGAATTACATTCTTTGGCATACCTCGATCATGCAAAGCTTGTTCTAATGCATCAAGCACCATATCTGTATTCATACGTGTTGATACTTTCCATCCAACAATTGCTCGTGAAAACACATCAATAATAAAGGCGGTATAGACCCAGCCTGAATTTGTTTGAATATACGTAAAGTCACTCACCTGAGATACCGTCTTGGTAGTCAATCAATAATTGAACCGCTCTATCTCTGATTTCAGGGGTATATTTTACTTTTTTCATCGGAACACTACGCTTCGCTACGTCGTGCGAAGCAATGCTTCTCATCTCAGGAAAGTTGGTCTCCAACAAACCCGGTACGGTTCAGTAAATTAGATAGATTGGTTCAATATAAAGCATGTACATAGCTGCATTCGTTTATTTACCCTGTTTTGGATATTGACCCATGTAAATGATGAGATTAAGCCATTAAATAAAGTAGCCCAACTTGAATAAAAAGCCTCTGACAAACCTCACAGGGTTGAAGTGCTGCCTTTCATTCAAAATTTCAGGCAGTACATTTATACATTTAAGCGTCGGTTTAAGCTGGTAGTTTACTCGCCAAAACATCTACTTTTTCAATAGACGGTGGCTCTGAAAATAGCTCTTCGGCCTGAGCCATCAACGCAGCTGCAACCTTGCCAGATAAATGTGCTTGGCGACCCGCCTCATCAGGAAATGCATCAAAAATACCAAATGTTGTAGGTCCAAGACGTAAGCCAAACCACGCAACTGTCGCAGGTTCTTCCATTACAATAGGTAAACCGGCTTTAAGGAAAGCTTCCACTTCGTCTTCTTTACCCGGTTTAGCTTCAAGACGGACATATAAAGCTGTTTTAAGCATGACTAAAACTCCACAATTGATTAGAATTCAAACTGATTCTGTCATTGCTAATGTATGCATGTCAGAAAGTTTTGTTGTATAAAAGTTAAAAAACATCCCATAGCTGAGCCAAAATTTAGGTTTTTATTTCGACATAATGCTATGAATTTATTCAAGTTAATATCATTAACATTTGAATCAAAAAATCAAGATATGAGATGATTAAATTCAATCTTAGTTATATAAGGATCAATTGACTCTACCTTAGATTTATAAGCTGACCTCTTCATCTGGAAGTTATATTGCTCAAGAAGCATTCAAGAACAACATGCACATCTTCATATCTATGAAAGTTATTTAGCTAGGAATTTGCTGTGAAACTCTATATGTTTCTCTATAAAGCTCGCAATGAAGTAATAGCTATGGTCATACCCTTCTCTTAGGTTAAGTGTAAGAGGATATTCTTGTTCCAAACAAATATCACTAAGAAGCTTAGGTCTTAACTGTTCTTCAAGAAAATCATCAGCTGTTCCCTGATCGACTAAAATAGGTAAATGAACTTCATCGTTTTTGATTAATTCAATCGCATCATAGCTTTTCCATAAAGTTTCGGTTTCACCTAGGTAGTGTGTAAAAGCCTTTTTCCCCCAAGGTACTTGGCTAGGTGCAACAATTGGTGCAAAAGCAGAAATACTTTTATACAGCTCAGGGTTTTTTAAACCAATTACTAATGCACCATGACCACCCATGCTATGCCACATAATGCTTTGGACTTGGTTGGTCGGAAAATTCAGGTCAATCAGATTTCTGAGCTCTTCCACAATATAATCATACATTTTGAAATGCTGTGACCAGGGTGCTTGTGTTGCATTCACATAGAATCCTGCGCCTTGGCCTAAATCATAATCTGCATGATCTGGTACATCCTCTCCACGTGGGCTGGTATCTGGTGCAACAATAATGACTTTATGTTCAGCCGCATACTTTTGTGCTCCGGCTTTAGTAATAAAGTTCTGTTCGTTGCAAGTCAGTCCTGATAACCAATATAAAACTGGCAACCGCTCATCTTTGTCATGAGGTGGCAGATATATTGAGAATTTCATTGAACAGTTTAATGCTGTTGACTGATGGCGATACACTTCTTGCGATCCACCAAAAGAAGCATGTTTCTCAATTATTTCCATAATCAATTACCTATGTTGAGCAAGACTTCATGAGAAATCGAGTAAACAAAGAGTTTGACATTCTCCACAGAGAATACTGATAAAGATTTAAAATGTAGGCAGGTTTGTTGAACCTATACATGATGGATACATAGATAGATCTGTTTTACAGATGATGTGCCGTTTTAGAGGATTCCATGCATGTCAATCATGATTCACATGCATGGAAAAGTATAAGGTCTGACGGAATTATTCGTAATGAATTACAGTACGAATTGACTTACCTTCATGCATTAGATCAAAGGCTTCATTGATCTGATCCAAGCCCATGGTGTGTGTCACAAATGGTTCTAATTGAATTTTACCTTTCATGGCATCTTCAACCATTCCTGGAAGTTGCGTACGACCTTTTACCCCACCAAAGGCAGAACCTAGCCATTTACGACCAGTAACCAGTTGGAATGGACGAGTAGAGATTTCTTGACCTGCGCCAGCTACACCAATAATTACGGATTGTCCCCAGCCACGGTGTGCACTTTCAAGGGCTGCACGCATCACATTCACGTTACCAATACACTCAAATGAATGATCTACACCCCAGCCAGTCATTTCGACAATGACTTGCTGGATTGGTTTATCGTAATCTTTAGGGTTCAAGAAGTCCGTTGCACCAAACTCTTTTGCCAGCGCAAATTTATCTGGATTCATGTCAACCACAATAATACGTCCTGCTTTAGCTTGACGTGCGGCTTGTACGACTGCCAAACCAATACCACCTAAACCAAAGACCGCAACACTATCACCTTCTTGTACTTTAGCCGTGTTGTGTACTGCACCGATACCTGTTGTTACACCACAACCCAGTAAGCAGACATGTTCGTGATTGGCTTCAGGATTGATTTTAGCCAATGATACTTCTGCCACTACAGTGTATTCACTGAACGTTGAGCAGCCCATATAGTGGTAAATCGGTTGACCATTGTAGGAAAAACGAGTGGTACCATCTGGCATTACGCCTCTACCTTGAGTTTCGCGAACGGAAATACACAAGTTCGATTTTCCAGATTTACAGAATACGCACTCGCCACATTCAGCAGTGTAAAGTGGAATTACATGATCACCTGGTTTGACGCTAGTCACGCCTTCACCAACCTCAACTACAACACCAGCACCTTCATGCCCGAGAATAGCCGGAAAAACACCTTCAGGATCATCGCCAGACAAAGTAAATGCATCTGTATGACACACACCGGTATGGGAGATCTTGATTAATACTTCACCTTTCTTCGGTGGTGCAACATCAACCTCAACAATTTGAAGAGGTTGACCAGGACCAAACGCAACAGCAGCACGTGACTTCATGGAATAACTCCTTATACATATCTATTTTAAATATGATTTTAGAATCTTGGCGATTTCAGCCAGTTCTTCTTTTCGTTGTTGTTCTGTGGTTTCACCTGATACTAAAGTGTCCTTTAAATGAACCTCCAACATTTCATTCATTAAACCATTAATAGCACCACGCACAGAGCATATTTGTTGCAGAATTGCACCACATTCCACATTATCTTCTAACGCTTTTTCAATCGCTTGCGTCTGACCTTTGATCTTTCTGACGCGTAGAAGAATCTTTTTTTTGTCGTCAACCTGATTAGGCATCAGACCTCCTTATTTGCTAGCATTTATACTATAGTACCCCATAGTATAAAAAAAGCAATATTTTTTATAAATCGAAAATCAAAAAGATCTTTAGCGAAAATTTTCTATCCCTGTTTTTAGTTTTTTTTAAATTAACATCATAGAGCTTATGCGAAAGTCACAAAAAAATGGGGCTTTTAGCTCCCATTTTTTATTTTGGCTCATGTTCTTTGTAATGCTGTGACCTTTTAGAATTATGTTTCAAATTTTAGCCACTTTGTAGATATTTTGAACGTTTCAAGCCTTGAAAATACTACCGACAGTTTAGATTAAATTGCCTTTACAGACTGTACTAGAATATTTTTAGTGAGCGAATGATATTTATTATTCATTATTTAGGAATTATTAAATCCTATAAATATCATTTATTGGATTATTTTAATTTGGTACTGTGCATATCATCCCCTAGTTAAAAATAAGCAACAATTATGAATAAGATGATGAATGCTCTTATCCTAGAAAATTTTGGTGATCATGAATTTAAACGTGTAGAACTCCCTATACCTCAACCAGAGGCTGGGCAAGTTGTAGTACGTATTCATGCTAGTGGTGTGAACCCTATTGATTATAAAATTCGTATTGGTGAAGCACCATATGCTATGCCAGAGCTTCCTGCCGTGTTGGGAACAGATATGGCTGGGGTTGTAACTGCTATTGGTGAAGGTGTCACTCACTTCAACGTCGGAGATGAAGTTTACGGTCTGATAGGTGGCGTTCGTGGTCTTCAAGGATCTTTAGCAGAATATGTTGTAGCAGATGCCGATCTGATCGCATTAAAGCCACGGAATATCTCTATGCGCGAGGCAGCAGTACTACCATTGACGTTCCTCACCGCTTGGGAAGGTTTAGTGGATAATGCGAAGGTCCAACCAGGGCAAACTGTACTGGTTCAGGGTGGTGCTGGTGGCGTTGGTTATATGGTGGTTCAGCTTGCAAAAGCACTTGATGCAAATGTTTGGGCGACTGGTCGTACAGCTGATCAATCACTGATTTCAGAACTCGGTGCAACACCTCTCGATTACACAACAGCATCTTCCGATGACATTATTGCTGCAAGCCCTGAGGGTCAAGGTTTTAACATTGTTTACGACACTGTGGGTGGTCCAGTACTCGAAGCTTCACTTTCCATGACAACTCACTATGGCCACATTACCAGCTGTGCTGCATTTGGTAATCATAATTTAGCGAGTTCATCTCTACGGTGTGCCACACTGTCTGGCGTATTCGTCCTAATGCCGATGTTAACAGGCAATCGCCGTGCTCATCATGGTGATATCCTTAAGATCGCGACTCGTCTTGTTGAGGAAGGTAAACTGCGTCCTATTGTTGATCCTCGTCATTTTACTCTAGACCAAGCGATTGAGGCTCATGATGCTGTTCAAGATCGCTCTGCCAATATTAAGGTCGTGATTGATGTCATTTAACGCACTTCAGGCCAAGACTTGGCGCTTCAATAGTATTGGAGATACAGACGTTCTGACATTAGAAACACTTCCTGTGGCTTTACCAGCCGCAGGAGAAGTTCTAATCCAGATGAAAACGATCGGACTCAACCGGGCTGATGTAATGTTTCGGCGTGGTACTTATATTCAAAAGGCAGTATTTCCTTCTCGTCTGGGATATGAGGGAGCAGGCATAGTTCTTGCGATAGGTGAAGGTGTACGCCAATTTTCTCCAGGAGATGCAGTATCGATTCTTCCGACTGACAATCTAGCCAAATATGGGACATATGCGGACAAGCTCCTGATTCCAGAAACTTTTTTAGTTCACAAACCCGATAGTTTAAGCTGGGAAGAAGCTTCTTCAATCTGGATGCAGTATTTGACGGCTTGGGGTGGTGTAATCCATGCTGGTGGAGTTTCGAAAGGAAAAACGATCTTGATCACAGCAGCTTCAAGTAGCGTAGGACTAGCTGCGATACAGATAGCTGAAGCAGCGGGAGCTAAGGTCATTGCAAGTACACAGACGATAGAGAAAAAGCAACGTTTAGTGGATCTCGGTGTTAAAAATGTTATAGCCACTGAAGATGAACCAGATTTGTATGAGGCGCTTGTATTACGTTTAGGTGGAGAACATCTTGATGTCGCCTTCGATGCTGTAGGAGGGCCTCATATTGAACAGATTGCAAAAGCGATGTCTGTAGGAGGAACGATGGTTATGCATGGTACACTTAGCCCTGAGATCACACCATTTCCGCTTAAAGTTGCATTACGCAAGAGCTTAACCATGCGAGGTTTTTTGTTCCTTGAGGTTCTGCATGACCCTGTTCTAAGGGAGCAAGCCAGACGATTTATTCTTAGCAGTATAGGTGCAGGATATCTTCGTCCAGTGATCGACCGTTGCTTTAACTTTGAGGACATGCATGACGCTCAGCGCTATCTTGAATCAAATCAGCAAATAGGAAAAATTGTAGTTACTCTAGATACGTGATGGTCTTATCTGATTCAGGTTTCTATACGGCCCAGCACTTCCGCTAAGTAATCAAACAATGCTCGGATTCGCAAAGGTGTCGGGCCCCGCTGTGGACGATATAAATACAGGCGCCAAACGGGAGAGGTTTCCTCATGAAGTATCTGAATGAGCTTACCACTCCTAAGCCACGGCAAAACTAGAAATCCAGGCATGTGTCCGAATCCGACTCCAGCGAGAATAGCTTGAAATTCAGCTTCAAGATCATCTGTAATAAAACGGGGATTTGATGGCGTAAAGCTTCGACTTTCGGTGAATGTCCATGGCCAGTAACGCCCTGTTTTATGATCGACTAGTGCTGTTAGAGGGTATTTATCAAGATCAATAATTTTTTTAGGCATTCCAACCTTATCAATTAACTCTGGCGTACCCACAGAATAAAAGTTCACTTTAGCCAATTCCCTTGCCACATATCGATTGTCCGGCAAAAATCCAAATCTGATCCCGATATCTATCCGCTCATCGATCACATCCGAGTGTGAATCTGTTAGCACACAATCCACGACAATATCTGGATAACGTGTGGCAAATTCTGCTAGTGCGGGTACTACCAATTTGCGCCCTAACACAGACGACACAGTAAGACGGACAGTCCCTCGCATTTCATCTCGTTTTTCCTTGGTGTCTTTTACAAACAAAGCATCGATCGATCCCACCGCAAAACGTGCTTGCTTTGCCAGACGCTCACCATCAGCGGTAATTTTAATTTGTCGAGTACTCCTGTAGAACAGAATCTCTCCGCGCTGCTCTTCTAGCTCTTTTATTGCCCGTGTCACTAGCTGCGGGGAAATACCCAGCTGAGTTGCTGCCTCTTTAAAATTTCGAGACTCTGCTGCGACACAAAAGATACGCATCATTTCCAATTTGTTCTGCATGTCCAATCCTGTGTTCTGGTAATTATTCCGTAAATAGGAATTCTGAAAGATAATATTATTCATTTATTATACCTAACAAGGCTGTAATACTTAATCCATCAAATATGATTGACAGATAAGTTGAAGGTTACTTGTATGAATAATATAGAAAATAAAGTTATTGTTATCACTGGTGCAAGTAGTGGTTTAGGTGAGGCTACTGCTCGCTTACTTGCTAAAAAAGGTGCAAAGGTTGTACTTGGTGCTAGACGTACTGAAAAATTACAGGCTATTGTTCACGACATTCGTGCTGAAGGTGGTCAAGCTGAATTTATTGGTATGGATATAACCAAACCACATGAAGTACAAGCACTTATTGAAAAGGCATTAAGCGCATTTGGTCAAATCGATGTATTGGTAAACAATGCTGGATTAATGTCTATTGCACCATTAAGTGAGCTAAAAGTTGATGAATGGGATCGTATGATCGACATTAATATTAAAGGTGTTCTTTATGGTATAGCAGCTACCCTACCTGTTTTCCAAAAACAAAACTTTGGACACTTTATTAATCTCGCATCTGTTGCAGGGATAAAAGTATTTAGTCCAGGAGGTACTGTTTATAGCGGTACTAAGTTTGCTGTAAGAGCCATCTCTGAAGGACTTCGTCATGAAGTTGGCGCAACAATTAGAACGACGACTATTGAGCCTGGTGCAGTTGAGTCAGAACTAAAATTCGGTTCTTCTCATAAAGAAAGTTCAGAGTTTGTTACGGATTTCTACAAACAAGCCATACCAGCTGACTCAGTCGCTCGTGCAATTGCTTATGCAATTGAACAGCCTGCGGATGTAGATATTAATGAAATTGTTTTACGCCCAACGAGCCAAGAGTTTTAATGATTGAATAACAAAAAATGGGAGCACCTCGCTCCCATTTTTACTATATTTTTAAAGTTAAGGACAAATCTATGAAAGCCGTATCGTATGTTATAAATAACCATGATGATTTTAAAAATTCATTGGTAGATATTGAAAAAGCGAAGCCTACGCTTAAGGAGCGGGATGTACTGGTAAAAGTTCAGGCAATCTCTGTGAATCCAGTGGATACCAAAGTGAGAAAAAATTCGTCTGAAGCAAATAATCGTATTTTAGGTTGGGATGCCGTTGGTGAAATTATTGAAATTGGCTCAAAAGTTACCTCGTTTAAAGTAGGAGATTCTGTTTGGTATGCTGGCGATTTAACCCGAGATGGTAGTAATGCTGAGTTTCAAGCAGTCGATGAACGAATTATCAGTCTTAAACCCATTACAGTATCTAATGCAGAAGCAGCAGCATTGCCATTAACTGCAATAACGGCATGGGAAATGCTGTTTGATCGGTTTCAAATTTCAGAAACAGATGTTGGCAGTATTCTGATTATTGGTGGTGCAGGCGGTGTAGGATCAATCGCTATCCAACTCCTAAAAGCAAAAACAAATCTGACCGTTATAGCAACAGCTTCACGCGAAGAAACGAAATCTTGGGTGGAATCACTGGGTGCCGACCATGTCATTGATCATAGCAAAGATTTAAATGCACAAATCGAGACACTAGGCATTGCAAAACCAAAATACGTATTCTCTACAAATCATACAGAAACATATATCCAGCAAATAGTTTCTCTGATTGCACCACAAGGCAAGCTTGGATTGATCGATGATCCACAAACATTTGATATTATGCCGTTTAAGACTAAATCTATTTCTATCCATTGGGAGTTAATGTTCACTCGTTCAATGTATGAAACCGATGATATTGAAAAGCAAGGTAATCTATTGCAACAGGTTGCCCAATTAGTTGACCAGCAAAAAATTAGAAGTACTCTCAACCAAAATCTAGGAAAAATTAACGCTGCAAACTTGGAGAAGGCGCATAAGTTGCTTGAATCAGGTAAGTCAAAAGGCAAAATTGTACTAGAAAACTTCTAAAACAAATTAAAGGTGAAATAATGACTATTTCAGTAATTGCGAACTTTAAGGCAAAATCAGATCAAAAAGAGAGGTTAGAAGCGCTTTTACAAAGTGTAATAGAGCCTACGCTTCAAGAAGAAGGATGCTTGAAATATGAGCTTTATATTAGCGAAAATGACTCGAGTAGATATTTCTTCTTAGAAGAATGGCGTAGCAGGGAGGATTTAGATATCCATATAGCGTCTGATTATATTCAAAGTTTATTTGGTAATATCCAATCGCTAATTGAATCAAGTGATATTGTAGAAATCAAAAAAATATAGCTGTATTCGGACGTTATGATGAAGTATTCTTCAAATTAACATAGGGACTTAGAAAGCTAACAAAAAATGGGAGCTATAAGCTCCTATTTTTTAAGATTTTTTAATTTTTTAGTAGTAACTTAGGCTTCAGCAAATTATGCCCCTGAGGGGAGCCACCCATACCCTGCATTTTGACAACAATGTCATCGTTTAGAGGCAGCAAATTTACGAGCATCAGTCGGTACGACTGGTGATTCATATGATATTGCTTTGGCTGAAACGGTGAATGGCTTATACAAAACAGAGGTGATTGAATATTTAAAAGCAGATTGGCAAGGTTTAGCAGATGTACAACTTGCGACATTAAATTGGGTAGATTGGTTCAACAAAAAGCGTGTACACGGTGCACTGGGTTATGTATCGCCTTTTGATTTTGAAGCAATGTACTATGATAAGATTAACCCGTTAGGTCAGGTGGCCTAACTTCAATAAAAAGTCTCCGACAAACCCGGTACGGTTCACACGTTATAACCGGGATTGCTTCGGTGAGCTAATCCAGATTGATGGCTCATATCATGACTGGTTCGAAGGACGCGCTGCTAAGTGCTGCTTGCTGGTTTATATCGATGATGCCACTGGAAAGCTGTTGCATCTGCGCTTCTGTGAGGCGGAAACGACCTTCGACTATATGCTTTCAACCCGAGCCTACATTGAACAATACGGTAAGCCGTTGGCCTTTTATAGCGATAAACATTCGGTTTTCCGAGTGAACCAGAAATCGAGCCAGGACAGCAAAATCACGCAATTTGGCCGGATTCTGAATGAGTTGAAGATAGATATTATCTTTGCCAACTCACCACAGGCCAAAGGTCGCGTAGAACGCGCGAATAGAACCCTTCAAGACCGGTTGATCAAGGAGATGCGTCTGGAAGGCATCAGTTCAATTGCCAAAGCCAATGCCTGGCTACCCTGCTTTATTGAGCAGTTCAACCAGAAGTTTGCCAAGTGTGCGAGAAATTCCAAGAACTTGCATCGCCCTTTAACAGAGTCTGATGTTGAACTAGATGATATTTTTACCTGGCAGGAACCGCGTAAGGTTACCAAGAATCTGACCCTGACGTATGACAAATATATTTATCTGCTTGAACCGACAGAGCTGAATCATAAGCTTGTTGGGCAATACATTTCATTTCTGGAGTATCCGGATGGCACTGTGGCCCTCATGCATGAGGGACGAAAGCTCAACTACAGCATCTTCAATAAACTGGCTGGACTGCAGCAGAATGAAGTGGTTGAGAATAAAAGATTAGGTTCAGTCCTGGCACATATCCAGCAACAGCATGAAGCATTGGAAAAACAGAATAAACGTTCCCGTGCCAAGAAAAGTATGCCAAGTCGTAAAGCTCAGAAAGTTGTTATTGAACAAAGAAATTTAAATCCTGTGCTTGACTCTTGTAGTTAAAAACAGGACATTTTAAATGGTTTATCGCATAGACATTTTAATTGGGGAATAACAGTTTTTCCAAAAAATAGAGATCATTTGAGAATATTTTGATGTATTTTCTAATACCTACATTGATTCTTTTCTTATTAAAAAATAAGATGAGCTTGATTGAAAATGACACTGCTGAAGTAGCTTATGTATTTGGGATTCTTGTGAATATAAAATAATGTTCCAAATTACTAAAGAAACCGAAGCATTAAGTACTTTAAATAATTTGAGTTTTTAAACAAATGATGATTAAAAAATTAACCTTCCTGATTAGCTCGGCACTTTTACTAACAGCATGTGGAGGTTCAAGTTCTAAAGTAAATCAAAATAATGACAGCAATAATGCTACTTCTACACCACCTACTTTACCTTTAGATGGTTCACCATCGAACACAACTGTTCATACTTTAGAGTTTCCTATTGCTGAATATAAAATCAAAGCAGTAGATGTTGGGTTGAAGGACCATATTTTTTCTCTTATAGAAAATTACAAGACTACTTTAAATAATAAAATTAATGAAAATACACAGACATTGTATCAACAAAACATCCAATATGATCCAGCTTGGCAATTTCGTAAAGAATATGTGCTGACTAAAAATAAAATCTATTACTCAGCCAATAGCCAACATCCTCAATATCTGGTTTCAAATTCAAATGGAAAAATTATTACAACTTTTGATAGTGAAACTCCTGAATTTAAGTCTACTCTTACCTTTAAAAATATTTCATTAAATAATAGCCCCCTAAATTCTGCTTATGTCACTACTGAACTGTTAAAGAATCCTGGAGAATCTCTCAAAAATGATAAAAATTGGTTAAACCTTTCTAATCAAATTAAAAATATCTCTGGCTCATTTCCAAAAGATTCCGTTTGCCATCAATATTTGACTCAGCAATACAACCAACCAAATATAAGTTTTAGCGAGTTTGATGACTTTACAAATAAGACTATCGCTGAATGGATAGCAGAACAAAAAGCATCTGATAACAATCCGATAGTAGAAACATGGGCTAGCTATCAGGTTGCATATATTCCGGAGTCTCAACAATATAATTTTTATCATGGCGAAGGCTATCGCGGTAAAGCGGTTATTCTTAAAAATGGTAAATTATATGAAGGTAATTATGATGCAGGTGCTGTTTATGAACTCAAGGATGAATATGATAACCCAACTCAATTCAACCTCGGAATTTGCAATGCCTACAATAAAATAGCCTCAGATACTTTAAAGATAGCATTATTAGGCCTAGTAAAGAACTAATTGCCAATTTTTGAATGAAATGAATAGCCTAACTAAGTATCAAAGTAAAAATGTAGAGCCTGTAAATTAGAGTAGCTGAAAATACAATATTTAATTGGAGTAAAACTTATTAATCTTTTAGACACCTTTTTAGGTGTCTTTTTATGAATAGCCACCGATTTTGTAGACACCTTTTAGGGCACTGTTGCAAATAGGCTGACATGATAAGCTAAATATCTTATTTATTTCGAGATACAGCAGATGAATCCCTTCCACGGTCGGCACTTTCAAGGTGAAATCATTCTTTGGGCTGTTCGTTGGTATTGTAAATATGGCATCAGCTATCGTGAACTTCAGGAAATGCTCGCTGAACGTGGAGTGAATGTTGATCACACCACAATTTATCGCTGGGTTCAGCGTTATGCTCCAGAAATGGAAAAACGTTTACGTTGGTATTGGCGTAATCCTACAGATCGACATTTATGGCATCTGGATGAAACTTACGTAAAAGTGAATGGCAAATGGGCATATCTATACCGTGCAGTTGACCAACGTGGCCATACTCTTGATTTCTATCTTTCTGCTAGACGAAATACCCATTCAGCTTATTGTTTTCTTGGTAAGATTTTGAATCATGTCAAAAAATGGCAGATTCCACGAGTCATAAACACTGATAAGGCTCATACCTATGGCCGTGCTTTGTCGCGACTAAAACAGGAAGGAAAGTGTCCTGAAGACCTGGACCATCGACAGATTAAATACAAGAATAACGTGATTGAATGTGATCATGGCAAGCTCAAACGGATCATCAAGGCTACGTTGGGATTCAAGTCTATGAAAACGGCTTATGCCACAATTAAAGGAATTGAGGTTATGCGTGCTCTACGCAAAGGACAAGCTTCATTATTTTATAACGGTAATATTCTAGGAGAAGTTTGGCTAGTAAATAGAGTTTTCGGTCTCTAAGCTTTTTTGAAGGGAAAATCATTGACTCAGATCCCTATTTGCAACAGTGCCATATTTTTCAATAGCTTCATTTAATGTTTCTATACAAAATGCAACCTCCATACTAATCGATACGCCATGGGCAAGCACCTTACGGCTGTGCCAATCAATCACAGCACATAAGTAGACAAAGCCTTTTGCCATAGGGATATACGTTATATCCGTTGCCCACACTTGATTACTCCGTTGAATATTCAATCCTTTGAGCAGATATGGATATTTACGATGAGCTTGATTGGCCTGACTTAGATTGGGTTTACGATATAGCGCATTAATGCCCATTTTCTTCATTAAAGTACGTGTATGACGTCGTCCTATATGATGTCCTTGACGGTTCAATAAATCACGCATCATACGGCTACCTGCAAAAGGGTATTGCATATGTAATTCATCAATACAGCGCATCAGCTTCAGATCTGATGCACTCACAGGTTTTGGGCGATAGTAATAACAACCACGGGAGACCTTCAGTAGCTTAGCTTGCTTAGATACTGAAATCTGAAGTGAGTCATCGATTAACTTTTGTGGTTGAAGCGGCCCAGTTTCTTCAACACACCTTCTAAAAAAATCAATTTCTAATGCCTGCTCACCGATTTTTGCATGTAGTTTTTTTAGATCAATGGGCGGTTCTGCTGGAGCTTTTGATTGATCGAAGGCTTGCGAGGAAGCTGAAAGCAATTGATTTTTCCAGTCGATAATTTGGTTTTGATGAACATCAAATTCAGCACTCAATTCAACAAGTGTTTTTTCTGCTTTAATCGCAGCAAGTGCTACCTTAGCTTTAAAATCATTTGAATGATTTCTTCTTGGTCTACGTGCCATAAAATACTCCATATATCGATGTTTATAACATCATTTGGGGAGCAAAATATCACTTATAGGAGTTGTTCAAATTTACGGAGCCATCTC
The DNA here is from genome assembly GCF_031844225.1 of Acinetobacter sp. RRD8. Lineage (GTDB taxonomy): Bacteria > Pseudomonadota > Gammaproteobacteria > Pseudomonadales > Moraxellaceae > Acinetobacter. The sequence goes on along the minus strand of NZ_JAUZUU010000020.1, from coordinate 16,543 downwards.
TATGGATGGCTTTCGGGAAAAATGAGGCTTTGATTAAATTGGTTCCTAAAGCTGTATTAGTGGGATTTAAACCATATCAGGTTGCATTGGGTATTTAATTAGACCGATCTGTTCTTGATCACTAATTCCAGATGCAATAATTGCATTCAAAATCATTTATCAAATCAATTCAATAAATACATCTGAATGAGACATACTTGCCTACTATGCATGATAGTAAGTTTTTTGATCATGGTAGATCAGGGTTTCAACAGGAAAATTAAGGAAAATCGGATTACGATGAAGCAAAATTAAAGTTTCCGATCATCTCCTATTGCTACCAAATAAAAGAGGATCGGATAAACTCAAATCAATCGCTACAATGAATTTTATACACAAAAATTAAGTAGCTTTCAGAATCAAATCTAAGCTAGTACAGATAATTGTTTCTTAAATAAATCTAAATCCCGTAAATTGCTTTCCTTTTCCTTAATATCCAGCATCATACTTTCAAGATTTTGTTGAATTTCATTAATAATACGATCCACCAAGACTTGTTGAAGATCGTCAAAATACTCCTGAATATCCTGCTGTGTCCCCTCAGCTAACTGCATAATATGTTCAGAAAGCTGCAGAACGGAATTTTTATGCGCTTTTTTGAGCGAATGGATTTGTTCATTTGTCACATGACCTAAACCAAAATTAGATACCAAACGATCTGTAATTTCATCTGTATCAACATCTAGTGTAGGTGGTGTAAATTGAGAAAGACATTCGCTGACCTGAACTTTGAAAAAATCCAGATCAAAATCAGGATCACTGGTGTCAAATAAATTGATGGCTGCTAGCGTTACTTGCTTACGTATTGTCGATATATCAACAATTTCTGTTAATTTCATTTGTAATGCAGAAATTGAATTTTGTGCAAATAACTCCAACTGTTCAATACTATCTTGAACTCGAGCATAGGGAGTGACGATGATTTTTTCGCGATGTCCATACCCACCTAAGCCAAACTCTCGAGCAAGTTCAGCCCAAAATCCTTCTTTTTCAAACTTTTCAAACTCAACTCTTTTCTCTTCCAAAGTCTCAATATTCAAAAATTGGTATTGCTCGACCTTTAATTGTTGAATAAGCACATTGAGTTTAGTCTTGATCTTTAAGGATTCATCATGAATCACCAAATCAATTTTAGACTTACCACGTTGAAGATGATATTCAGTCGCTTGTTTCTGTTTTAATAAGCTTTCAATACTATTTTTTTCTAACAATCTTATCTTTTGTTCAATTTGTTTACCTAATTCTAATCGAATCGCTTTCACCCTTTGAACAAGTGCGTTTTCTAAATTTTCTAATTTAGCCTGCAATAATTCATTTTTTCTTAGCTTTTGTTGTTTAAGCAATCCATGAAGCTTTTGTAAGTTAGAAAATTCTCTCAGCTGATTTGCTTCAAATACAAACTGAGTATCATGACATAGCGCATCATACTGTTCTTGTAACTCATCATTCAGTTTTGGCAACCCTTCTGCAATACGCCATGATAATGCAGAGATTAACTCTGGCTTAGTTTGATTGATGACATTTAGTAAAGATTTTGAGGCAGGATCTAAATCAGGATTATTCAAATGTTGAGAAATTTGTGTCTCTGCCATTTGCTGAACTTTTAAATCAAGCAATTGCATCATTGCAGCAATCGTTGCTTGTGAACGCACCTCAATAGGATATTTTTGTGCCACTAACTGTGCTTTGACCAAAATATCCCGATCCATACGAAACACTAAGTCACGCTGTGAACCAATCAAATAAACTGCCTTATTATCAATACCAGCGGAAGTTAATTGTTCTCGTAGTAACTTTAAATCAGCAACCGTCAGGAATTGATTAATAATGGACAATAAAAAAACAACATCACATTGACCTAAGAATTCCCGTGTTTGTTGCCCACGAGAAATCACAGGATCATTAAAACCAGGCGTATCGTAGACTTCAATTCCTTGCAAACGTTGATCATTAATGTATATAGAAAACATTTTTGTGATAGCCGTATATTCCCCCTGGCTACCTACATAATTTTTAAGCTGCTCAGCCAAATCCTCTAAACTTTCAGCATGGATACGTTTTTTAGTACCTAAATAATCGCGAAGATTTAAATTTTTGGCCATCTGAACCAGTTCATGACTAGAGCGTAACTCAGGACTAATTTTGCTTTCGATGATTATGGAGGAAGTTTGAACTGTAGGTTTTGCGGATGAGTTTAATTTACGCATGTGCCCAAATAAGCCCTTCGGTGCCTGTTCTTGCTGTTCAGTATTTAACTCTTGTTCGATTTTTTCATATTGTGTTTGATATGCGTCCGCTGATTGTTCTATGCCTTTCCAATCACCAACACTATAAAACTCAATTTCTGCATAAGGTTGTTCAGCATAACCTAATTTAGTCAATGCCGCTGTCATCGGAGTAGCGGCTTTAGGTAATACATCAATAGGAAATAATAAAGCATTTAAAAATGATGACTTGCCAGCCTTCATTTGCCCAACGACCGCAATTTTTAAATTACGACCTTCTTTTTGTGTAGCTTCAACATTGATGTAATAATTTTTCCTTAAACTTTTGAGTTCCGATAAATAACGCTCGGTATCATTTGAAAATAGAAGATTTTGATGCTTTTCAAGAACACTTTGTAAGTGAGCAATCGAGGTTTCAATATTTGGTACATGCACGAAGTTATTCAATTTTAATACCCCCCTTTGCTAATATAATCCTTTAAGGCTTGGTGTACTAAGGCTTTATTTTCGTCCGTTAACTCCATATCTGTAGTTAGGTAAGTACATTTATATCCTAAGAAATCATCCATGCCCTGATCAATTGTGAGCATATACCCAGAAACACCATCTTTACCTATTTTATAGGTATACAATGCTGCACCGTTATTCGAAGGTCTATGCCATTCAAGACTATTTCCAAAATGTTGATCAATATTAGATTTTAATTCTTCAAAAGTACCATGAAGCGTCATCTCTTGTGTTAGTGGAACAATTTCACCACCATGAGATACTGATATAGCTAAATTTCCGGCATTAGTCCCGAAGAATTTTTTGATATTTTCAGGTATATATACCTCTTGAGAATAATCACCACTTTCATCTGAATCATCAATAACCCTTGGAGTAAAATATTTACTCAATTTTGTTCTGTATTCATCCCAAATGAAATTTGCTTTCTCGCCATGTCGTAAACCTGAGCATTTCAGAAAATCTAAATCATCTTCCTGATTTTCAATATTTACTAATAAGTTTTCATCTTTAACTAACTCAAATTTATAATCTACATAATGATAAGTAAGTTTACGATGATGTGGAATCACTTCACGATTCTCATCAAGCACAGTACCTTCTTGTTCGATAATAAAATCATAGATTCCTTGGTGCTCAGATGATTCATCAAAGTGATACTTTGAGGTAAATTCACTGCCAATATAACCTTCACCCTTTTCAATCGCCATGGACTCATGAGCAATATTTCGAATCTGTCCTTCTTGTTCATCAATGAGAATTAAAAAAGCATCCTCTGCTGTATGTCCAGATCCACCCCATCGACTTGTTAGTAACAATCCTTGTCTATTTAAACCGAATGAAATGACATTTCCTGATAATTGATCAATCATCGAATTATCTGTGCCATGTCCAATCGTCAAAATAGTGCTGGCTTCATTTCGTGCCACCAATTTATAGCCATCGCCTTGTTTTTTAAATACAAAGAAATCTATAGGTGCTTGGCAAGCATTACATACATTTTTTCCTTGATCGAAATCACTGAGCACTGGAACTAAATATCGATTTTCATTGTCCAAAGCCTGGTATTCATAAATACCTTGTACCCGAATGTCTTTATCCGAATGTGGATAGAACTTCGCAATTAACTCTGCATGATTATGAAGATCCCAAAGATCAACAGATGTATCTTCTGCGATATAGATTTCCCTATCTTCTGTTCCTTCATTCCCCCATAAACTGACAATACTATTTTTAATTTTTTGTAAAATTTCTGGATGCTTATAAGCTGTATATCCAGTACCTGAAATAACAGCGAGATAGATAGATAAAATTAACCACTGAATTCTTAGACCCTTGGTTTTACCTAGATAAAAGTCAGTAGGTTTTGGTCTTAATACCCCAAATAAATAAAATAAATTACAAGGAAATGATGTAATTTTTTGGGCGGGTATAATTTTATGGCGAGCTACACTTTTTAATATGCTGTAAGGCTTTTTATTGCTTTGAGATGGAATAGCGGCAAAGTTATAGCTTGCAACATGCAATCCATCGCGGTGTCCTTTTTCAAAGTAATAGCTTGCTTCTTTTAAGTTTTTCTTTACTGAATATCCAAAGCTATATATCAGACCTAAAACGTAACTTGCTTCGCCTCCATGAGTTTCAGCGATAGGATGCAAACGTGAAATAGCTTTTTCATCGCCTTTAACAGCAAATGCATAACAATATTGTGCAATTATACTTCGATCTTCCTCAGATTTTACCAGCTTGTGTTGATAAAAATCAATGAAGTACCAACGAGCTTGCTCATTACCATTCTCTGCACATGATCGAATCCATTCATATGCTTTTTTATTATTAAAGTTCACTGCTTCCAGGCTAATTGCTTGTGCAGGATCATCAACTGTGGCTGTTTTTTCTAGATATTGAATATAAGCTGATTGTAAGTCTTGGCGATTGCTTCCACGAGATAAATCACGTAATGCTAAAACTGCTTGAGGTAATTCCTTTTTTGCTTTTATTATCAACCAATCTAAGGCATCCGCTCTCTTCAGCTGAATTGCTTCTAAATAGTACTGAATTGCATGGTCTAAATCTTGGAATTGATTTTCATAAAGCTGTGCGACACAGACGAAACCTTCGGCAAATTTATTTTCCACTGCCATCTGGGTCAAAGCTTCCAAGGCTGGAAGATAATCTTCTTCAACCAATGCTTTATATTTGCTTAATGCTAAATCAATATTTTTCGTATAACACAACCCTATCGCGTGTAATTTAGCAAGCTGAAACCTAATTTGTGGACAAGAGGATTCGTGCTTTTCTAGCCATTTACGTACGGATACTTCTCCTACATATTTGCTCATGATTTCAACGGATTCGTCTATTTCTACACGAGCAAAAAGAATTTTCGCATAGGTAAATTGTATTTCTAACTGACGAGATTGGAATGCAAAATGATTTCTAAATGATTGAAATATCTCTATTGGACCACTTAAAGACTGTTGGTAATACCACTCAATTGAAGGTTGACGTAGAAACTTTTTCACTAAAATTTGGTGATACTGTTCCGCTTTTAGCAGATCGTTTTTATACTCTTCATAATAGTTCGCAAGCTTTTCTAATGCAGATTGATGACCTTGATCGACCCAACGTTTCAAGTCACTTAGGCTAGATTCATCTCCCGCAATTAAAATCTCAATATATTGATCAATTGCATAATCTATATCTTTTTCAACACCTTCACCCCGCTCATACATACCTGCCAATTTATATTGAATGTATGTGGAGTTATTCTTTTCAGTTTGTAGCCAATCCAAGGCATCTGACATGCCTAAACATGCTGCCTCAACCATGAGGTTAACTGCATCATGCTGGTTGCCCTGAACCAACTGAAGATGTGCATAATCAAAATATAAAGTGCTTTGACTATCTACAAGTTGATCAATATGACGTTCATACAGTGATTGCTTTATACGTTTTTCATTTAATTTGTTTTCAAGTTCTTTTGATAAATCTAGAGGTAATTTTTTTTGTAGTTGCTGCTGACGTTGAATAGCCTGGTCTAGATCTTCATATTTACTTTCCAAATCCTCTGTCAACTGATCAATAAATGCAATGAGTTGTTCAAACTTACTTTCACTCTGGAGTGGGGTATTAATTTTTTCTAACCATCCATGAATGTCATCGCCTAAAAGCATCTGGCCTTTTTCCGAATGAATCGCAGCAGCCCAAGCCATGATCCCTTCAATGTGTATATTTTCACGTTTCAGACTGGCTTTAATTGATTCTAAAATTGATGGAAGCTCTTTGCTTGTAACCAAATCAGACTGAGTGACGACAATAAAGACTGGTTTTTGCACGCCGACCTGCGCTAAAAACTTTAAATCATCCTCACGAATCGTGCCATTTTTCGCACTCACAAGCCAAACAAGATGATCGACTTGTATCAATTGCTCTAATGCAATTTTCTCATCTGTTCTGCTTTGATGTGGGCTGTCTGCTTTACTATAACCAGGTGTATCTAAAAATGTGAGATGCTGCCATTTAAAGTTCTCTAACCCTAAATATATATGCTCCAGTAATTGTGCTAACTGCAGAGGCTGATCTGTTGAAGTGGAATCAAATAGATGACTTAATTGTTGAACCTGTTCTAGTGATAACTCTAAATTCTGTTGAAATAGATTTTTTGCTAAATACGAACTCGTTTCACTGTATCCGATATAGGTCGGCACAGCAGTACAAGGCTCTAACGCTTCAGGTAAATAATCTATACTTAAAAACGTATTTAAAAATCTAGATTTACCAGCACTAAAGCCACCACCAAAACCGATTACACATTTCTGATCAAGATATGTGCTAAAAATAGATTGGTTTAAATGTTCAACTAATTGCTTGAATTGCTGTTGTTTCACTAATAAATTTTGAGGATCACTTAGCTCTATAGCTCTGATTATTTGTTGATATAAATCATTACTTAGAAAACTAGTACTGAATCCAGAATTTAAAATTGTCGATAAAGTATTAAGTATAAGAGGTTGATTCATTGTAAAAATCCAAATTTATAAACTTTGTAAATATTGAAGTGCTTCTTTATGACCTTGATCTGCTGCTTCTCTAAGCCACTTTTTAGCCAAATTTAGATCTTTACTAGTACCCCAACCCTCTATATAACAACCTGCCAAATTGTATTGTGCTTCTATATGCCCATTTTTTGATGCTTTTACAAAATACCTAAAAGCTTTATTGTGACTTACTTCAACTCCAATGCCATGTAAATACGCACAGCCTAAATTAAAATAAGCATCAATGTGTTCTTGCTGACGTGCTAAATCAAACCAATGGACTGCCTGATACTCATCTTTTGGAGTACCGAGTGCATGGATATAACATAATCCCAACATATTTTGAGCATCGCTATTTCCTTGTTCTGCGGCTTTCATAAAGTATTGGTAAGCTTTAGTTTTATTTTCTTTAACACCTACTGCATTTAATAAACAAATACCTGCGTTATACTGTGCTCCAGCATATCCCTTATTCGCTGCGCGTTCATACCATTCAAATGCTTTAGGCTGATTTTTCTGTACTCCCCAACCATAGGAATAACATCTTCCTAAATTATTTTCAGCATCTAAAAATCCTAGACTTGCTGATTTTTCATACCACTCAAATGCTAGTTTTTCATTTTCTAAAGTTCCCCAACCATTTAAATAAAAGTTCGCTAGTTGATTTTGGCTACTTGGATGGCCTTGAATAGCAGCCTTTTTATACCATTGATAAGCTAAAACTAGGTCCTCTATTACTCCAATTCCATGTTGGAAACAAAAAGCTAGATTACTCTGTGCTTCAGAGCAACCTTGATCTGCAGATTTTTTGAACCAATGAGATGCGTAATCATTATTTTGTTCTACTCCCCAACCATAAAAGTAACAATCACCCAAATTATTTTGGGCTTCTGCATGACCTTGCGTAGCAGCATTTAAAAAATAATTAAATGCCTTTTCATGATTTTTTTCAGTGCCACGCTCATTTAAATAACACCAGCCCACAGAGTATTGTGCAGCAGCATGATTTTGCTCAGCTGCTTTTAAATAGTAATTGAAAGCTTGGTGATCATTTTGAGTTACACCCCAACCATTTAAGAAGCAGTCACCCAATGAGTATTGACTATTGCTATTATTAAATGCTGCAGCTTTTAACAACCACTCAACAGCAATTCCATCATTAACAGATGTACCTCGCCCATAGAGATAGCACCACCCTATCGCATATTGTGCAGGTACAAAGCCTTGCTCTGCTGCTTTCATATACCAAGTGAACGCATGCTCATCACTCTGCGTTATACCCCAACCATATAAATGACAGTCAGCTAATAAATGTTGAGCATTTAAATTATTTAGCTCAGCTGCCTCTTTTAAGTAGTTAAAACCTTGTCTTTCATTTTCAGCTATTCCCCAACCATATAGATAACAGCGGCCTAAATTAAATTTAGCATCGCTATTTTTTTCAGATGTCTTTTTGAAATATTCAAATGCTTTTTCCTCATTCGCATCTGTGCCCTGACCTCTTAGATAGAATTCTCCTAATTTGTTCAGTGCATATTCAGAATCATGTTTTGATGCAAGCTGATATTCTTGAAATGCTAAAACAAAGTCTTGCATACAGCCATATCCCTGCTCATAACACTCTCCCAATAAATTATGGAAATAGCTATTATCAGGCGAGTGCTGTGTTGCAACTTGAATCCATTTGAAACGCTCCTCCAAACTCACATTCTTCAGCTCATCAAAATGATTGGCAAGGATTAAAATAATATCCTGAATGACATCCATACCTTGACGATTTAGATTTTGAAAATGCTGTAATGCCTCTGCGTATAATCCACTCTCTAACATCATTTGTGCTTTTTGGTATTCAAATCCTTGCATCTGCTCTGGATTATTAAAGTCGGCTGTCGGCAATACTTTCTCAAGTAAATGAGGTAGTTCATCTACATTCACTAAAAATTGTTCGATTAAATTTTTATTGGTTTGAAAGTTTGTACGTAGTTCTTTTAAAGTCTCTTGAGCTAATGTTTTTTCATATTTTGAAAATGCATCATCATTTAGACAAATTTTGCTATATAACTGGATTTCACTTTGTAATTGCTCAAGTTTTTTTTGCAATTTCGCTTTTAATTGCATCAAAATAAATTTTAATTTTTCAGTACTATGATCAATGACAGGATGGTTTTGTGTATTTAGCCATTCCCATAAATTTTTTCCATATAGTGTTTTAAAGTTTTGCTGGAAAATACTTAAACCATCAAATTTAGCTGCATGATTGTCTAGCAACTTCATCATTAAATCTTGTTGATCTGGATTAAACTGTTCACTCACCCAAAGTACAATATATGTTTCGCTACGCAGATTATCTTTAAAAAGAGTAAACAGCTCAGAGAGATCATCGATTGACTGGCAAGGCAGTATAAAAATTTGAGCTTGTTTCGTTGTCCTATATTCCTTTTCATCACTCTGATGTTGGACAGTTAGACTCAAATCATGCCATGTCCACTCAGGGGACCCGATAAAGAGTTCTGAAATCAATCCATTACAATCATTATGAACATCAGACAGTTGTAGCCCAGATAGATCTTGCTGAACGAGCTGAAGTTTTTGTCCGCAATAATTCACTAGCGAAAGCTGATTGTCCTGATGATAGAAATAATTCTGTTTAAGACTAGTCGAAATCTGCTTGCCCGATTCACCAAGATCTACATTGATCTGTTTTAGAAAATCCTTAAGATCGTTCGTGTCAAATGTAGTCGGTATATTCAGCAAAATTTGGTTTTTATTTACCAATTCAGTATGACGAATATTTTGTGTAATCTGAGTCATTAAACGACCAATCGATGCTGAACTTTCGTTCCAAATTTCATAATCAATTTGAACTAATAATGCTGAAATCGATTCATCTATAGATGCCTTTAATACTTCAATCGTATGTTCTTGCTCTGATGACGCTTGGGGTTGAGCCAATAACTTCTTCACCAAATTAATTTTTGGCTGTAATGTCGAATCAACTTCTGTCTCAATTTCATTGGAAAAATCAAAACTAAAACTCGCAAAATCCTGCATGATAATTCCTTATTGCTCCAATTAATCTTGAGATGAAATGTCTTTCGATTGGTTAAGTATGTTTTGCATATTTTGACAAGCAGCAGACACTCGTTGTTGTAATAAAGTACGCTGTTCTAAATCGGCCGATAATTGAACTTCAATTTTTTCAATATTGTCACTTTGATCCGCAAGATGTTGTTCTAAGCCAAGATAAATTTGCTCAAAGCACCGTAGCGTTTGCTGTTTTAGCTGTTCTTGAATCGAATTTAATAGCTGAATAGATATGCTATTTAAATGCTGATCAACCACTTGACGTGCTTTTTCTAATTGCTGTTTTTCAGCAAATAAAAAACCACCAATTAAGCCAGGTAAAACTAAGAAAGGTATAGTCACACCTAAAGCCAATGCAGCGATTCCACCTGCAACGCCCCCGAGTACAGCCGCTTCCTTTGCTCGACTTTTTTCAAGATTGAAATCAGTAATATTATTCTTTTCACTCAATTCATACAGCTGTGTCAGATCTACTGCCGTATTTAATTTCGCAGCAGATCGATGTATCACTGGATGTAAAAACTGTTGTGTCGCGAGTTGAAAAGCATTTTGTATATCGGCCTGAATACTGGCCTGTAACTGCTGCGCTTGTTCAACGACGAGGTCGTAATAATATAAACGACGGCTATTGAGTACCTGCTCAATCGTATTCATCACATCTTGGCTGATACGAGTATCAACCAACCTTAATAACATCTTTTTTTCTATGTCATACTGTGACCTTAACTCTGCTTGAGCATTTACAATCTGTTGTTTTTTATATTCTAGTTGCTCTCTAGATTGATCCAAATCAAGCTGTTGTTGCAAACTTTTATGAGCAGAGATAATAAGACTTTCAACTTGCTGTTTAAAACACTCTGAAAATATTTCTGATTGATTTTCCTCAATATGATTCAAGATTTCTGCAAAACCTTTTAAATCACCTTGGTGTGCAGAACACCCTCTTACTAAGGAATAATCCAAATCAATCCCTGCTTGTTGTGCAACTGTCTGGCGCACTGATTCACGTTCAACTTGTGCGATCAGGTCCTCTTGGCAAATGAGTAACGAAAGCGTTTTACCAAACATATATTGGCGAGCTACAAATTGTTGTTCTGCTTCACCTAAATGCGTTTTGGATACACATAAAATAAAACTACTATGTGCTGTTCCTGAATAGCGAATGAGCGCTTGTTCATGTGAACCGATATTAGATTCAAGTCCTGGGGTATCGACTAAGACTAGATCTGGATGTTGTGCCAGAACAGCATTGTGTAAATACATTTCTACATGATGAATAGCATCAGCATCTAAAATATGCTGTGCTCTCAATGTTTGGTAATGTGCCAATTCATATTCAGTTGATATAGGTTCGTGCTCATTTCCACTCACTACAATGACTTTTTGATTACCATACTCAGCATAATGAAATTCTGTCGGATATGAAGTACACGCACCTAAGTCTGTGCTCTGAATATTCTGACCTAACCATGTATTCAATAGCGTGGATTTACCAACACTAAATTTTCCAATTAATGGCACAGACAACTTAAAGTTAGCAATTTGTGTTTCAAGCTGTTCAATTTGTGATTTCAATGATTGCGATAAAAAATTTTCATCAACTAAGCTTTCAATCTCTGCAAGAGCATCCAACCAACTCTGACGTTGTCGATCGAGTGTTGTGATTCGATATGGTGTAAATCCTGCTGATTTTAATTGCCAAAGTAAAAATAATGTTAAATCCCAAATCGATATCTCTTTTATAGAAGCGAAATGCTTTAGATATAGATCACTTACTTGATGATTATTTTGATCAAAATTAGGATTTTTTAAATGATTAAAAAGCATCAAGGATGATTCTTGATTCTCCTCTGTCTGCTTAATCTTTTTTAATTGATGCAATAAATTCTGTTGTAAAGCAGGTTGATCCCTAAAGCATTGCAAGAACCTGAGTGAATCTAAATCTTCTACACCTACTTTTTCTAAAAAAGCTTGTAAATAAAGTAAATCTCTCCCTTTCCACATACCTTCTGTTTGATGAATAAAGTTATTTACCGCATTACACAGTCTGAGCTCTGCTGACATTTCACTATAACGCATGCCGTGCACTGTCTGTACATGACTTAAATTTAACCAATCTTGTAATAAGGAATGTTGTTCCTGTTGAGAAATTCGTTCTTCATGTCGATTAATCTCTTGCCTCAATTTCTGATAGCCAAGAGACATCGATGCATATATCTGCTGCAAAGCGTATTGATGTTCTTGTTGCAAATGAGTGAGATTATGCTGAATTAATTTTAGCTGAGTTTGTACAATAGCAATGAATTCAATAGAAAGACGCTGCTCAGACTGTAGTCCTTGTAGCATACGCAAAGCCGCCATCTGTGCAGTGATAAGTGCACAAGTCTGTTCATTTGATTCATTTTGTAATTGTGCTGGATCAAGAATCGCCAGTTTAATTTTTTTTAAAAAATGATGCGGCGTTGTTTTTCCAGTAGCCTGAGGTGCTAAGACATTTAATGCATCAAGGACTGCACTTTCTACGATTTGTCGATTATTTTGATTTTCTATTAAAAAATGATCAACACTTTGTTGAACTACGAACGGGCTCTGCTGCGCACTCAGCAATTTAAGATTTTTCTCACTTAATTGAGAAATAATCATTTGATCTTCTAAAGCAGGAACATTGATATCATCGACTTGGTGATTTTCTCTAATGAGATCATTAAAATTATTCATTTGATCTTGAGTAGCTTGATTGTTTTCCATTATTTGGTGTCTCTGATTTTGTTCATTCACTACCGCTTGATAACCTGTACAAGCTAACTGCCATTGCTGAGTCGAAATCTGTGCAGCCTGATTAACTGTGCGCATCCAACCATGCGCCATATGTTCAAATCCATGTTCAAACCATCGGCGCTGTTGCAGATTTTGAAATAAAAATTGAGACAATACAGGGGCAAGCAAACCAATTGGACCTGCTATTGTGACTGCAGCTGTAACAAGTAAGCTTTGTAAACCACGATTTGCAGCTGCCTGCTGAATTGCGATCCAAAATGTTTTTTCATTAATTGAGCCATCTTGATAAGATGTATAGATCTCTTTCACATCCCAACAAAATGTGACTAAAAAGGCTGCTATACCTGCATGCATTTCAGTCACAAGGCTTAAGCCACCAGCAGTAAAAGCCTTTAAACTTCCTGTTTGTATACTGTGTAAAGTTTGTTTTTCTTTTAAGTGTGCCATTAAGGCTGGACCAGCAGCATCTATTGCCAGATCGCCCTGACGTATTTGATTGAGTGTTTTGAGTAATATTGGACCTAACTCAATAGCACTAACAAATGCTACTGCCATTGTCGAACTACTTGCAAAATCACTCATATCATCAACAAAAGAGTGCTGTTGTGCATAAACTGGAGCTTCGCCAGCTTGTAATGCCTGCTTACCAGCATGTGCTTCTGCATAACTTAACGGTAATGATTCAATACCATTTATATCAACTATCCGATCTGTAAAACTGATTTGGCTTAAGGCTTCATATTGGTCTATTTGACCTGATATTTGTGCTTGTTCTAAATGTCGTTGATATAGCATTGAAATTTCATGATACTGATCACTTGGTACAATAATCTGCTGACCAGCATATTTTGCGACTAGTGCACCGGATTCATCAGTAAATAATTCTGCCCCAGCTGCATAACTTTGTTCCGCTGTTGCAAAATATTTTGGATTAAATGCCAGACCTGAATCAGTAGTAATATCTATTGAACCAAATTCACGGCTGTTAACTAGATGTGCATGATCGTCTTGTGCCGAATTTGCTTGGTTTACGTTATAACTAGCCGCATGATGAGTTTCAGCAAAATATCCTGCCCCTCCAAATTGGTTATTATTAATCTGGGAAGAATTTGTAGAAAAACTCTGCCATGCTCCTTGTTCTGCCTCACCTATATTTTTATCTTTTATTATTTCATCTGCTAAAAAGTAGCTTATTGTTGTTGAATTATCTAACTTGACCATTATTTAAAATACATTTGAACTTTTGTTAAATTATATATTTTTCAATAAAATTAAACATCTAATTTTTAGTGATTTATCTCTGCATTTCAGCTTGATAATGAATTTATAAAAGAATTTTTTCTTTTGATTGCCAAATCTACAAAAAGGCTGTGATCGGATTTGAAATCATTGCTAACATCATCTTTAGTCAGATAAAAAGAAAATGTTTAACCCATTTTTACCCGAGTAAAATTTTATGAACTAAAGATTACTACTGTAATCTTTAGTTACGTAAGTGTCCGCTAGCGAATCCATTTAAATACAAGCTAGTACAATTAAAGAATTAACAAATCTTTCTCGATGTCACTTTCCGCACTCATTTCAGATTCGTCATCTACCCACACTTTGTGTTCTACATCTTGAGTTAAGCTACTCATTCCATGTGTAGGTTTTATACCCATTGCATCAAGTTTTTCCTTTAATGACATAATCATATTTTCACGTTCAATGGACCAACTCGATGCAAAGCATCTCCAGAATGTCCATCCTGCACGTTCTAAAGCACGTTGACGAATCATATCATCATGCCATTGTTCTGGCCCATGATAGCTATCACCATCACACTCAACTGCTAAACGCTGATCTCCATCCGATTCAACCACTAAATCAATTCGATAGCTTCCAACCTTGACCTGTGGAGTAACTGTGTATCCCATTTTATGTAATACCGTGAATACAGATTTTTCAAACTCTGATTCACATAACTCTAATTTTGCTTCAAATGATGCTTTTTGATCCTCTTGCAAATCATAAAAATGATTGAGTAAATTCAGCCTTAAATCTTTTGGTGATATATGATCACCACTCACGGAGTGGACAAGATACATCCGTTCACGAGCACGGCTTGCAGCCACGTTAAATCTCTGTTCATGATCGGATCTACTCAAAGCATGACAATTCTGAGGATCTGCTACCATAGATAAGAAAATAATATCTCTTTCTGCACCTTGGAATGCTGAGGCATCCCCACAAGCAAATTGAACTTGGGTAAGAGCCCCTGCACCAAATTCATTCAAAGCTTCTGATTGAATGAACTCAGCCTGTGCTGGCCCCAATAATGAGATCACGCCAATTGATCTATTCGCATATCGTTCATCTTTAAGAAGAAGCTTCATTTCCTCAATAATTGCTTTCGCTTCTATTCGATTAATATGTTTGCTGTTTTTAGATTCTCTATACCCCTGCGGTGTATAAATTGCGACTAAGGCTGGGCTTAACTGCTCAGATTTCTTCGATAATCGCATTGGCTTAATACGGTTACCATAAAAGTTTTTATTACTGTAACTAATGATCGCAGGATGACAGCGGAAATGCTCTAGAAGCATCACGCTTGACTCATAGATAGAAGAAGCCATGTCGTATAAAGACATATCTGGTGTTAAATATGCAGCATGTGGCTGACCATGGAGATAACGATTTCTTAATACATCAATTTGAGCACTTGCTAGACCGACATTACTTGGAGAAACCTGTTTATTATCCCCTACAACTAATAATTTTTTAGCACGCATTAAAACAGGTAATACGTCAATTGATGATTGTGACGCCTCATCTACAATCACTAAATCAAAGAGACCTAATTCAGCAGGCATAGATTCAGAAACCTGAAGATGTGACATGACCCAGCAAGGAATAGCTGCTGTTGCCTCTTTAAGGGCCGCTTGAGCATCTTTTCTATAACGTGGAGCGTTCTTGCCTGTCCCTTTTCCATAGTGTTGTACAGCAATTTTATAGCGCTGTAATGCAACTAAAATTTTATCTGAGGCATTTTCCTTTAATGCCAACCACGTCTTGTTTGCTGCCAATTGAGCGTAATTCTGAGACAGATTCTTCTCGTGAATACGACGACGCTCATACAAGTTTTCAATTCGACTTGTATTACTAATAGTCATTACAAAAGTCTCAAGACGCTTCCATTCCCAAGCCTCGACCAATGTGTTACGTAATATAGGATCCTCAATTTCTTGGGCGTAAGGAATCTCTAGAATATCTTTACTAAGAATCACAGCATTTGTTTGGCTCAATTTAATACTGGCCAATTTAACTCTGTCAAAATCCTCAGTTAGATCTTTCAAATGAGCTAATTTCTTTAATAGATCGGCATATTCTCTTAATTCATTTTCATATAGCGAATCTGAATCAACCTGGGACACAATTTTTTTCAACTGATTTGATATTTTATTATCAAACTCTGATAAATAAAGTATTTGATCAGCCAGTTGCTGTTGATAGACTTCTAAATTAAATATTTTTAACTTCTGACCTAATAATTGAATCAAGTCATCAATATTTTTAGGTAATCCATAGAAATCAAAAGATTTAGCTCTACTAAAAACTTTTAGATAATTGGCACTAAATACATCCAAATACTTATTTTTCAAATCTAGGCATTTTTGGGTTCTAATGATGAGCTGCGTGAACTCTTTTAATATTTCATCAATACCACGATTATTTAACTCGATTAAAGGGATATCTAATTGTGCTGCAATACTATTCCATTTACTCATAAAAACATTAAGAGTTTGCCTTCTATCAATATATTCTTTAACTCTTTTCCACTCATCTGATGTATCAGGATATTTTCCAGAAACTTTAATTGACTTAAATAAT
>NZ_JAUZUU010000019.1:0-45280 GCF_031844225.1 Acinetobacter sp. RRD8 | reverse complement strand
TAAGCTTTTAATAAAATTATTGATGTCTTTTTTTAAGTAGTATCTATTGATTCTTTGTTTAAATTTATCAGCTTTATAAATTGGTACATTTGATTTTGCTAAGGTTTTAATTATAAGTGTTCTTTTTTCAGGATTACCTCGTGTTTTCTCAGGGACACCAAAGCACGTATCAATCAATTGATCAATTTCGAGAAAGTCTTCTTTTATTTTGTCTAACGCCTCTGGAAGAAAATCTTTCACATTTTTAGATCTAAGATAGGATAAGTAACTTCTTGATTCCTTAGTCAACTCTAATACATTAGAAAAAATCATTTCTACTAGTTTAGCAGCCAGTGGCTCAACCCAATGTACTCTAAAACCTGCACCTTTAGCACCGTAATATTGAATTCCTACCAAATACTGTTGAATACCGTCAATTTCCACATTAGTAGAATTTAAAGGATCTAGAATAGGTTTTTTTATTAAGGCATCTGTCCTTAACAAAATTGCTTCCGTTGATCGAAAGCCTGTCACAATCAAAAGAAGTAGGAGATGCAGAAGTATTTTTTCGCCTTTCGTTTCACATAAAGATATCAAAGAAATAATATTTATAAATGTTCTTATACTGATGAGTTTGCTGCTATCAATTTCATCTTCATCAATTTTCTCACCCTCAAAAGCCTTTTGAATTATTCGTGTTTTTGGTGTTCTGTTTTGTCTATTTTGATATTTTGCTTTTACATCAAACTCAAGATCTCCTTCAGTAAAGTTATAATTATTTAAAAGATTTTGAATTCTAATCATACTACCTATATGGTCTGGCAAATTAATTGGACTAGAATTTTCCTTTAAAATCTCAAAAGCCTTATAAAGTATTTCTGTAGACAAAAAACATGGATGAACCTTCAAATTTTTCTCTAGATTTATTAACTTTAACGCGCTGTACCATCGTTTCAAAATTAAATATTCAGCCTTTAATTTTTGAGGTGAAGCACTCTGGTTAGAGTTTCTGTAACTTACGATGAGAAATGCTTTAATAAACTCTTGGTATATTTCATCAATCTCAATATCGTCCAATCCTTTCATTCTTCTGATTTCACTGAAATTGAAATCGATCCTGTTTGTTCTACTACTTAACCATCCAGAGCCATGTATTCCACCATACCAGATAGAATCATCCCAAGTTTGCTGAAAGTTATTTTTAAGATGTTCATTAAAGTATTCTTTCTGCTCAGTTATAAATTTATTATAGTTTTTAGATTTCATTAGATTTCATCCTTAAAATAAGTACAGCGGTTAATAACAGAATCAATTTCAAATTTTGTAGCTTCATGCACTTGAATAACAGGATTTCTAGAAACACCTAATTCGTCAGAAATTCTAACTAAATCATTGATTTCTTTTTGTATACAGTTTCGAACTTCTAGATGATTACCATCTATGAATGGATGAAAATACATACAACCGTAACAATTTCGAACTGGCTGTAAGAAGCATTTATCTGAATAAGCACAGCCACCGATGTTTAAATGTAATTTATTCGACAAATTCCCTAGAACCTTTTTGCCTGTCCATTCATTTTTATAAACCAATCTTCCTGTAAGAAGCATCGAAATCATTTGTTGATATAATTGATTAGTTCCTAAAGCTTGGGCTCTTATTTCAGCTAATTCGGGTGAAGAGTAAATATAATGTCTAGCTGCTACCAATGAAGAATGCCCTAAGATATAAGCTATTTCTTCTGGACTCGCACCAGACATTGCTAGGCTATGACCAACGTGATGACGAAAGTCATTAAAGGTAATTTTATGTGGTATAAGTTCTTTATTGATTACAGCTAACTGATAAGTTCTGGGAGAGAAGTTAAATAACTGATTATTGATTGATTTTAGACAATATTTAGCTGCATTATCACCTAAATCAAACATCTTATCAGCAGACTTTAAGTCAAATTTATCAATATATATCTTTAATAATTCAGCAATTTCTTCGGGTAACTTTACGGCAATTTTTTCGTGCATTACACGTGATTGCTTAGCGTAAGGAATAAGTAAGCTGAACTTATCATAAGAACAATCTGTAGAGTGCGTATCTTGTTTAAAGTCTTTAACACTGAGCTTCGAAACCTGGACAGGTCTAAGTCCTGTAGCATAGTGAAGCCCTAAAATCACTGTTTGCTTTAAATCTTCATTATCAATCTCATGATGCTTTTTACAATTTAAAACTAAATTAGTGAAACCCTGATTAATCATATTGATAATAGGGAAGTCTATAGCATCCAGCTTATTTTCATAATATAAAAAATTATTTTTTTTTGGCCTATCTATCAACTCTAGTTGATACTCTTCATTCAAATTAAATCCAGAAAAACCTTCGACAAATAGAATTTTTATAAAGAATTTTATTTCATAATAATAACTACTACTTGCACATTTAATTAAAAGTTTTTTTGAATCCCTAAAATTAATTTTTAAATAATTTGATTTAAAATAATTAACAAAATACAAGTAAGCATTAAAAATACCATCCAATTTAGATGGAGTATTAATTTGTACATAATAAGACAATAAATATTTACACAACCTCTTTTCATTGTTAGCCAATTTATCAAAACAAATTGAAAATTTTTTACCAGAATAATTTATATCCCATAAATCATTTTTAGTTAATAAAAATTTACTATCATATTTACTAGCCCTAATAAAGACTAATCTTTCAGGAAAGTATAGATTATTCACAATTATTGAATCAGATTCATTAAAAATATTTACATTATTTTGATTATCTTCAATCTTCAAACCTAATTGCATATATTATCCTTGCCTATTTTTTCGTATACGTTCAAGATTTCGAAAATTAGCAATCTCGACTAAAAATCTTCTACCGTAATGTAACGGCATTTCACTTTTCAGAGACCAACCACCTAATTCTCTTAATTCATTCTCTGCCAACTCTAATGGGTTACTTATTTCCTTTTTATCTGCTAAGTATTTATTGTAATAGTATGAAAGTGTCATATAAGCCCAGGTATGACGCAAAACATGAGGTGTTATCTTATCAATTGCATCAAAGTATTCATCACTAAAATAATGAGGAACCATTTCTTTCATTTTTGAATCTATTTGTTCAAATAATTTATAGATAGCTGCGTAACTCAATGGTTTATTACTATTTAGTGTTGTAAATAAGATATCTGTATTTGTATTTTTCCTTATTTTATCAATATATAACTTAATTAATTCATAATCATCAATTTCTAAATTAATAATACGCTTAGAGTCTTCATTTTTTATATTTGGGGATCTTCTGCGATTATCATAATCATCCTCAGAGTTTATTACTATTAAACTATATCTACCAGTTTCTTCTTTAGGATTATTTAGTGTTATAATAGATTTTTTGAAAGATGAGGTTGTTAGTAACATCAGCTCACCAACACGAAGACCATAATTATAAATCAAATACACTATTAAGTAATTCCTAAAGCGATATTCTTTATTATGAAATGGATTTTTATTATTTTCCATACTTGGATTAATAATTTCTAGCATTTTTTTTATCATTTCAGAATTCATACTCTTATAAATAAATTTATTATTATTGTCTTTTGGATTGTTTTTTGAAATATTGCCTAATTTTTTATTAATATTATCAATACGTTCTTTTAATTCCTCTTTGGAAATAATATTATTTTCAAATTCTGAGAACTGAAAATACTTAGGGATGATATAGATTAAAAATTTTTTTATAGAACTAAGGTTGGCTGAAATTCGACCATAATCTATCGATTCATCTGCACCTATGTAAAAGATATTTTTTTCTAGCTTATATTTTTGCTCTAAGAAAATTATAAAGTTCTCTAACTCAGTAAGGTATGTTTCATAATTTCTTAATTTATAGAAGGAGAGACAAAAACTAGTTTTATATTTTTGATACCAAAACAAATACCAGAGTTTTAGAGCAGATAGATCTGCATACTGTGTCGAAAGACTTTGAAACCTTAGCTCATCTTTCAAGAATAAAAATGGATAAAGACATGGCAAGGATGTAGTTTCATCAAAAAGAACATGGATTTGTTTTTTATTCGAAACCTTTTTTTGCAATTGAATAAGTTCTACTTTAAACATGATATGAAGTTTCTGAAGTAATGTTACTTTCAACATATCACTTTTTTGTATTAAGTATAAATTTCTGTAAACTATTGATTAGCTATTGATATAACAGGGTTTATGAAGTTTTTATATAGTGAACGTAATTTAACATAATATACATTATACGAAATACTATTGTTAGAACCCATTCAAAATGTCTATATTCTCACCAATAAAAATGTCTGGTTTATGATGGTTTTTATCACCATGGACTAGATATAAAATATAGATGCTGATCACTATGTCTGATAAAGAAATTCAACGTCTTGCAGTTCTGCAAGACGTTAGAGATCATCGTATTACCCAGGTCCGTGCTGCTGAAATCCTGAATCTTTCCACCCGTCAAATTACCCGGTTATTGCAGAAGCTCAATCAAGATGGTGTCTCAGGTATGGCACATGCCAGTCGTGGTCAACCGGGTCATCGTCGCCATGACGTCCTGTTAAAATCAGAATGTCTTTCCATTATTTCTGATTCTGAACATTTACTTGGCTTTGGTCCTACATTGGCTCATGAGAAGCTCAGCAGCATGTTTGGCCTGCATATCCCGGTAGAAACGGTTCGTCGCTGGATGACTGCAAATGACCTCTGGATTCCGCGATCCAAGCGCCTGAAACGTCCATATCAGCCTCGATACAACCGTGATTGCTTCGGTGAGCTGATCCAGATCGATGGCTCATATCATAACTGGTTTGAAGGTCGAGCTTCCAAATGCTGCTTGCTGGTTTATATCGATGACGCCACTGGAAAGCTGTTGCATCTGCGCTTTTGTGAGGCTGAAACGACCTTTGATTATATGCTTTCAACCCGAGCCTACATTGAGCAATACGGCAAGCCTTTAGCGTTTTATAGCGATAAACACTCGGTATTCCGAGTGAATCAGAAATCGAGCCAAGATAGCCAGATCACGCAATTTGGGCGGATTCTGAATGAGTTAAATATTGATATTATCTTCGCCAACTCACCCCAGGCCAAAGGCCGTGTGGAACGTGCCAATAGAACACTCCAGGATCGCCTGATCAAGGAAATGCGCCTAGAAGGTATCTGTTCAATTGCCGAGGCAAATGCCTGGCTGCCCTGCTTTATTGAGCATTTCAATCAGAAGTTTGCCAAGTGTGCGCGAAACTCAAAGAATTTACATCGGCCATTAACCGAATCTCATCTTGAACTGGATGATATTTTTACCTGGCAGGAACCGCGTAAGGTCACCAAGAATCTGACCCTGACCTATGACAAATGTATTTATCTGCTTGAACCGATAGAGCTGAATCATAAGCTTGTTGGGCAATATATTTCATTTCTGGAGTACCCGGATGGGACTGTGGCCCTCATGCACGAGGGACGAAAGCTCAACTACAGCATTTTCAATAAATTAGCTGGGCTACAGCAGAATGAGATCGTTGAGAATAAACGGTTAGGTACAGTTCTGGCACATATTCAGCAACAGCATGAAGAGTTGGAAAAACAGAATAAACGTTCCCGTCTCAAGAAAAGTATGCCGAGTCGTAAAGCTCAGAAAGCTGTTATTGAACAAAGAAAGTTAAATCCTGTGCTTGACTCTTGTGGTTAAAAACAGGACATTTTAAATGGTTTATCGCATAGACACTTTAAATGGGTTCTAACAACTATTAATATACTCATACAGGTCATTCACCATATACTTATAGCTGCTCAAGCAACTTAAACGTTAAAGCACTTCAAATTCAATCCGACGATTTCTCTTACGACCCTCAGCTGTTGCATTATCCGCTACAGGTTTACTTGAACCTGAACCTTCAGTACTCAGTAAATGCGCTGGAAGATTTTTTGCGATTAAATAAGCTTTTACTGCTTCTGCACGTTGCTGACTCAACATGAGATTTTTATTAGTATCGCCTGAACTATCCGTATGTCCAATAATCCGTATCTTTTTTCCGCTAACTCTATTTAAGGCACTGACCATTTCATCCAGTATCTGTATACCTGAAGTTGCTAATATTGCACTGCCAGATTCAAATTCAATAATCCGGTTCTTTAATGCAGCATCAATAATCTTCTGTTCTGCCTGATTGACTGAAAGCTGTGCATTTAAACGGTAATTTTCGGGTGTTAAACCCTTAAATATTTCTGTAGTATCATGAATTTCATAAGAATTTGATACTTTACCCGTTAGCTGAATATCAGAACCTTTAATTGTTAACATTCCGTGTTTAACCTTTTTAAGGTCTTCATTAATCACATCAGTGACTATATTTGACCAATCCGTTGGTGCTACTACTTGACGAATCTGAATGCGATCTATCACATTTTTCTGACCATAAATTGAATACAATTTCGCCAAAATAGCTTGCTTACTACTGTTATTCGGTACATTACCTTCAGCAATTACAGGTTGTGCATGCACATTAAAACCAATTAAAAAACAGAATAAAATAATGATTTTATTTAACTTTAAGTATTTATTTTTTATTTTCATTTTATGCTTCTATAAATGTTTATTTAATTAATTTAATGCTTTGAGTCAGGCTTATCTGACTCTCAGTTAAAGACTATTCTAGTACCGCCAACCTTGAATTATTTTCTACACTAAAATTGGTTGTTTTTAATTCATATCAATTCACCCACGTGATCCATTTACAATATGATTGATGAGTATCATGGCGCTAAAGTTCCTGTGTTTGCAGCAGTCGTCTTAGTTATCTGAGCTGTTTTTCCTGACATCGTCGTATTCTGTGCTGCGACCACTCTTACTGCTTTATTCGAAACAACCTGATCCACCAACTGTAAATTGCTATAACTTGGATTACTTCCGATAGAACTTGCATTATTTCCACTCACCAAACGAAAATTGGTCTTCACAAATAGTTCAGGATTCTCTTTACTGCGCCAGACCATCTCAAAAATATTGCCTTTTTGTGTACGCTGAGCACTATCAATCAAACGATTGATTCCATATTCCCCAGGCTCATCAAAAATGGTATGGGTCTTCCCTTCCAAATCAATCACCGTGATCCGTGCGCCTGGAATTGCGCCGGAATTTGGCCAGATAAAATTCACCCATTGTTGAATTCCGTTTTCAAATAGCATTCTTTGTCCATCAATATCAATGGTATAAGCCAATAAATGAGCCTGTTCCAGTGGGTAAAACTGGAAATTAGATTGATTGGGTCTCACTGCCTGACGACTGGTATTATTTAACTCACCAGTTGCCATACCATTCACAGGCGCGACATAATTTTGAAAGTTTGCAACAAACACAGGATTTAGATTAAGCCCTAAATCTTGCCAGGTTTTCGAGCTTAAGCTATAGCCACGACGGATCACTAAGGGATCAAGATGCTCTTTGACAAAACGGGAAATACTGCCATTTTCACCAAAAATCTGATTAATTTCTTGAGAGGTTGCCTGTAAGCTACCTTGACTGCTAAACGGATATTTTTGCGATAAATTTGCATTAAATGGTTGATAGGCCTGTATTAGCCAGAGTTCGTTCATTTCAGCTTGTGCCGGAAGCATCAGACTTTCAAAGGAACGTGTGAGAGGAACACTAAACAACTTTTTAATCAGCTGTTGATCCAGCTCATGGGTTCCTACCGACATTTTCTCATCCACAAACTTTTGAGTGATATTAAAGATAGAATTCTGCTCATCAACGGTCTGCTTAAGGAGCATCATGCTCGCCGGACCAATATCTCCAGAACTTTTTAGATCATTAAAGCGACTCCGTATCTTGGTCAGAGATTGCATATACTCATCCAGCAGCGACCGGTTCTGCAAATCATCTCGTGTACGTACAATCTGGTAGAAGATCTGAAAGTCTTTGGCAATCATCCCCTGAGAGAAAGTCGATGCAGAATTCTGTGCCAACTTGCCATCATGACGTTGCAATATCTTGCGTTTAAACCAGGCAATAAAACCTTTTTGTGGAACCGCCAACTCAGCTTGTACCATTGGATTATCCCAGCTGGTTTCTTGCGCTACCCGTTGTATGACTTTACGAATCGGTGAGTTTTCTGGTTCGCCAAGAATATCTATCTGATATGTTTGCTGATTAAAGTCACCGGCCTTGGCATAATAAATGGCACCCAAGAATTTACGCCATTCGCTGATATATTCTTTTTTATACATTTCAGTCAGCTGGCGTCGAATTTGTTCAGGACTGCCACTAAAACTCAAATCATCAGACTGTGATGTATTAAGTACCCAATCTTTACTTTCAGTTGGGCTTTGCGCCGCGGTTTCTATGGCAGGTTGTACATATTCGTTCCAGGCTTGATAGCTATAAAAACCGGGTAAGGCATAACTTCCCAACATGGTTGTCTGAGCATTCTCCCCGACCATCTGTTTGATCGTTAATGCAGGAAAACGTACCAAAGCCCGCATTTTAATTTTGTTATATACACGATCTCGTGCAGACACTCCGGTCATCATCGCGGTTAAAACCTGGCGAGTCTGTTCAACCAGAACAGTATCGGAATCCAGCTGGGGAAATGAACTCGAATCTGTCAGTGTCATGGCATAGCTAAGTAACTGCTCGGCCTTTTGCAGCATTTCAGCACGTGGCAGCTGACCACGATGCTGATCCAGCCAAGTCCGCCAAAAACGTGTCAACTGATCGCTGAGATGACTGGAATCTATAGATTTACGGTTACTCAACATCAGATATGTTTTAAGTGCATTATAAGCATCTTGCGGATTTTGGTCAGATGGTTCTAATGCGAGTTGCTGAACTTGTGCAGTCGGATTAATTTGCACATGAATATGATTTTCTTTAAGAACTGCTGCATTGCTTTTTACCCGTTGTAGATATTCTGC
Source organism: Acinetobacter sp. RRD8 (assembly GCF_031844225.1). Taxonomy (GTDB): domain Bacteria; phylum Pseudomonadota; class Gammaproteobacteria; order Pseudomonadales; family Moraxellaceae; genus Acinetobacter. The sequence goes on along the minus strand of NZ_JAUZUU010000019.1, from coordinate 36,356 downwards.
AATATTTTGCTGGCTGGGCTGCAATACTAATTGCTCAATTCCTTTCAGATATTCAGCTTGCAGTTTCTCCCTGATCTGTTGTCCTTGATATAGACCAAAACTGTATTTGAATGGACGCTTCTGATCAAATTGATCTAACTGTTGCAGATGAGCTTGCAAAATTAATAATGCATCGATTTGCGTGGCCAGCTCAGTTCCTGACGGTTTCTGTATCTGTACGACCTTATTTAAGTCCGCCTGAACTTCGGCCAGTAATTGCTGATTATTTCGATAAGACCACACCCACAGACTCAACACCATCGACACAGTAAGTAAAGCACCAGTAAAAGCCATAAAGCGTCGGCGTTTTCGTGCCGGATTAATATGCTGCTTCACCAGATTTTTATCTTTAAGGATCACTTCAGAAAATAAACCTTTCAGAAAATAACCATGATTCTGTGATACAGACTCTTTAGACAGGCCAAGATCATGATTATCGCTACGGATCAGATGAAAGTCCTCAGCAATCTGTTCTGTCATTGGACTTTCAATGGAGCCTTCCTGTAAGGCGCTGGTAAAATAAAATCCACGAAAAACCGGTTTAAACTGATAAGGATTGTCTTGGAATAAAGTGAAGATAAAGGTTCTTAATACCGGTTTGAGACTCTTAAATTCCAATGGAAAGGTCATTACACTGGGTGAAATATGCTGTGAATGCCGACGGGTTAAATGGGTCATACTTACATTTTTCAGGCCCTCATATAAAATGCCATAATGCTTTTCAAATAGCTGAACAGCATTTGCACTCGAGTCTGGTTGATAAGCCAAAGTTGCACCCCAAACCTGATCCAATTCTTGTCCATGATAACAATCAAAAAAATCCGTGAAGCCGGCAATCAGGTCCATCTTGGAGAATACCAGATAGACTGGCGCAAAAACTTCTAGACGTTCAGTCAGGTCTTGGATACGGGCACGCAGGTTCTTGGCCAGTTGTAGAGATTTCTCCGGACTCTGGTTGACCAGCTCAGCGATACTTACGATCACAATAAGACCATTCACTGGCACTTTAGAACGATTTTTCTTGAGAATATTTAAAAAGCCTAACCATTCAGAATGGTCCTCCGGATAGACTGAATAGCGTCCGGCTGTATCCAGTAAAATACCCTGAGTTGAAAAAAACCAGTCACAGTTTTGTGTTCCGCTGAGTCCAGCAGAGACCATTTTCTGGTGAGTTGCTTCAAAAGGAAACCGCAAACCAGAATGATAAATCGCCGAGCTTTTCCCAGCCGCCGGCTTACCGATGACCATATACCAAGGAAGTTCATACAGTGCCGCGTGACCCTTACGATCGCCTAATTTTGACTTACGAATCAGCTGAATAGATTGTTTGACTTGCTGACTGATCAGCTGAAGTTCTTCTTTATTATTGTATTTGCTTTCAGCTGTGGAACTTTGAGATAAGACGGTTGCGATTTCTTTGCCCTTTTTAGCATGCCGATAACGCCGGATAAGTGTATAAATCCCCCAGCCTATTAATATGGCAACATAGACCGTCAGCAATATCCAGGAAATACGATCAGAAACCGTATTTTTTATGGAAAGAATGACCACTAAAAAGGATAAGGCCATCATTGTTTTAGGGTTACTAAGGTACTGCCAGACATGCCCCAAGACTGTATAAAATAATGTATTCACTTTTATCCCTTTTTTCTTTAATTTTTATAAATAGTTAGGCTACTAATGAGATTTCATTCAGTTGATCACTTTCTTTATTTTTAAAACATAAATAGCTTGATTCTTGTTGTGTGCTGTAGCTTATTGTAACGACATTGCAGTATAAATGTGATGACAACATTGCTGCGAAAACTGCTGCCAAATATTGGGTATGCCCCAAATAGCTTTGAGGATAAATGGTAGGTTCTGGCTCAAAATCAATATTCGTAAATTTTTCTTGTATTTTTTTCATTATTTTAGGTTGGGTAGTGTCGTCTAATAACACTAAAAAAGGATATGCCTGTTCCATCTGAGAGGATAGATTAACATGATGCTGACCCAAATATGCATACAGGTCAGTGACGTGCTTGCTGAGAGTCAATATTCGTGAAGGCATCATACCTTCAACTTCCAAGTCATGTGGGGATAAACACCAGCTAGCTGTATATTCCGCAGCAATATAGTCTTCATTTTTCCAAAATTGCTGATCTAGATAATCCTGATCAATTTCAGAATCTGCCATAATGATCAAGCTGATCTCATATGATTGACCTGAAATTTCCTGTACTAAATCTAGTAAGGCTGAATAAGCACGATCAGCAGACAGGAAATGAAACTCGATATGAATTTGGGCAGGCAGCAATGCATATTGTTGTTGAATTTGACTTATAAGCTGCTCTTGATAGAGATCACTCCAATCCCCAGTCATATGATCCACCAATAAAATATGCAGATTCAGCCTATTTAATCGACTTGCTGCTGTTGGATTAGAGGCAATATTTTCTTCATCTTCACAGTAGTTTTCCTGTATCCATCCCGGATGCATTCGATATTGATAAGCCAGTTCGTGATCATAAAATAGTGCTGAACGTTTTAACTGTTCCGAAATTAAGCTCAGACTTTCTTCATGCTGTTGGAGTTGTTGTTGAATCAACTGTTGAATTCGTTGTTCCCGTAATGTCGGAAGCATTTCTTCATTAGTTCTGTTTTCTTCAAGTAAGCGGTCCACAGAATGAATGCGATATGTCAATATAGGTAGACCAAAACGATTTAGCAGTTCTGAGTCCAGCTCAGGACTCTTGAACTGCTTCATGTGCTGCAAGATCTCTACATTTTCGCCAAAACTGTGCCAAGCGGCAGCTGAAAAAATATTGAGCGTGTAATCCTCAATCGCTTGATCCAATTCTTCTTTATTTTCTAATTCTTGCTGTTGTGCTTGAAGAGATTTATGAGCCCTATCCTTTTGTTCTTGCTGTCTTTGTTTATAGGATTTTACAGCTTTATAAATAAAATAAGGTGTTAATAACAACAAGCAAATTAACAAAGGTAAAATGCCAAAATATAATAGGAAATCAATATTTGATGGATCGTATTGAGTATCTCGCCAGTAATAAATGACAAGAACATTGTTTAAAACGGATAAAACTATAAAAGTCTGAATAATACGCTTAATCATGACATTTTTCCTATCAGGCTATAGCAGGTTTCCGCATTGTGGATTGCCGGATTCAGCATTAATAAAGCTCCTCTGGCTAGCCCCATCGAATGTACTTCTCCAAGTTGGGCTGGGCATAATTCATCTTTGTCTAGAATCAACCGAAGATCCACTAACATGGTCGGGCTACACCAGGTTTGAAGTAACTGTTTCAATTTGGCGCTATGTATTCCTTCAGATAAAAAATTTATATAGTCTTCACGTTTTAATGGACCAATGACGATTTCAATTTTTTCATCAATTTGCTGAATGGTCTCTCCACAGAAGCTGTTGATTCCCAGTAAAACTGGTTGCAAAGCTCCCAAACCGCTTTTTTGCTGATCATCCAGTTGAAAGCTTTCCGGAATAAACTCATTAATCTTAAATTGATATTTAAAAATACAAGACAATATGCTGCTTAACGCATAATGGGTATTATTTTGCCCCTGCATCAAGCCTGAAAACTCAGCAAAATAGTCATCTATAGGTTGCTGTTCATGTTGTTGACCGCTATAGCCACTCAAAGCATGAAGCATGTTTAGATAATGATTTTCATGCTCAATTTCATAACGCAGTGGTAAATGATAATTCAGACAGGCATCGACATATTGTGCAGACAATTTATGATTAAACAGTCCGAGAAAGTGTAAGCTTTCTTCTCGGTGTGCCCCGGTACTCTGTTTAATTTTATGTGTATAGATATAAGGCAATACGCCCTGTACGCCAGTCAACCCCACGATTAAATTGGTCATCTGAACTTTATGATCTTGACATTGCAATGATTCAATTTCAGAAGTTGGAAAATTAAGATTGAGTGAACTAATAAATTCAAATGATTTACTCCATTCTTGATGTCTGTTCCGTGCAGGTGCATGTCTTAATAATCGCGTGGCTTGAATAAATTCAAAGCTGGTCGGCTGCTGAAAGAGCCGATCAACTACAGAAGCCTTTTGCCACCAACATTCTGTATGCATTGGTATAACTCCTGTTTTGACTTTGAATCTATGACGTGCATATCCACATAACTATTCATTTGAACTTTCAAATTAAAAATATGATTTAAAAGTTGCACAAAGATATACAGACTGGCTCCTCTAAAGACTTCTGGATCGATCTGGATTTCAACTTTGACACCCCGTACAAAAAGTGGAAATGGTTTATGCTCACGCAACTTCTGGCTCAGAGAAAACTGGATCGATTGAATTGAATTAATAATTAGCCGGTTGTCTTTGGATTGCGGCAAGTTATACAGTTCAAGTAATTCCTTAATGTGACTGACTGCATTTGCTTTCATTAAAGAAAGATTATTCAATGATAAATGCGAGATAATTCGCCACTGTTCTTGCTGCTTTTGATCAAAACAATAAGGTAAATTGGGTCTTTTTAATAATATGGCTTTACGTGCCAAACTATTGTCATTGAGAGATAAGTTATTCTGATCTTTGTTATAACTTTCATAAGGTAAATCCCGATTGCTGCATAACAACTGCATACTGATAAAGTCTGATGAAATTTTTTGTGGTTCTAAAGATTTGGAAATAATCGAATATTTCAGTTCTGTATGCTTGGTATTACTTTGCTCGGGCAACAGGTGATAATAAAATTGAGCATCAGCCTGATGATAATGACTCATGGCAAAAAAAGGTAATACGGGATAAGTTTTTTGACTGTTCTCGCGTTTCTCTCTCAATAACTTCATTTCGGTGATCGCATATACCTGAAAATATTCAGGATGATGTACATCACTTATTAATGAATATTCCAGGCGCAGATGATCAATTTTTTGTGGCTCAGCCTGTTTAGGGAATAAATTTATAACTGGTGTCGCAAATAATTTGAAATTAGCGCTATTTAATTCTGAATAATTTCTGATCATAGCTTGATCATTCAGATTTATTTTAAAATGAATGTGTAGCTCAAATTCTGCGGTTTCTATATTTAATTCTCTTAAAAAACTCAGATTGAGGTTAAGAAAATTAAATTTTTCTGGAAAGCAAAAATACTCGATTAATAAACGATAGGCATGATGAGTATGTTGATCAACTGGGAGCGCACTTTCCGCTTCAGTAAATCCCATTAGTTCAAATGGATTTTGAATATCAATCTCTTGATTCTGTACTATTACAGAAAAACCAGTCTCTGGCTTAAAAATACAATCTAGTACTTGCAATGGAAAGCTGGAAATTGCATCCAGGTAAATAGGTAATTTTTGTTGTTCCAACAGTCGCTGCTGCTGGTTAAAAATTTCAAAACCAAAGCTCAAGGTTGCATTTCGATTTAAATGAACATGAGTCGAAGCATGCGTTTTAAAATTAACAGATTTTAAGGCGATTGGTAATAAATTAACCTGGTTTGTCGTACGATACTCACACTGTACCCCACGGATACTTTTTGATTTTAATACAGTTTGCTTGGGAATCTGCTGGCTACTTTTAAGCTGTCGGATTTTAATGGCATCGTCAAAACTGACCACTGAACATGCTGGAAAAGGTTTAAGGTACTGTGGAAACATCACCTCAAAAATAGCACGTGTAAATACTTCATAACTATCGTGCAGTTTCTTATCGATCCGGGCAGAAATCAGGGAAAATGCCTGAATCAGTCTTTCGATATGCGGATCATCAATCTGCTCTTGATTCAACGAAAGGCGTTGGGCAATTTTTGGGTATTTATTGGCAAACTCTCGTGATTGTTGCCCAAATTCCTGTAATTGCTTTTCATAATAAGGTAATAATTCTTCGATCACAGCACACCTGCTGATGTTTTAGACAAAATTACGTATTGTTGCGTAGTAGGCTTGAGGAATGCGTCAAAAATTACCGGTTCATATAGGGGATAAATATTTAAGAATGCATGAATACTGAGACACAGACTTCCCCTGTTATGCTCATCCATCAGCATCTCGACTTTAACCTGCTTTAAACGAGGTTCGTGCGCGTGAATAGACTGTTCAATCGAGCGGCAGATTTTATCCCGTTCCATTGGATTCGCTGTTGAGAGCCCCACAAAATCAATGATGCCAAATTGAAGAATTGAACGTTTGACCTGATCATAACCATTAACCATCGCATCCAGATTAACCATACGGCTATTTAATAAATCTTCCAGATCGGCAGCCACTGACTCTCTTAAAGCCTGCAATGAAAGCCCTTGAGAACATTGAATGTCCTGAGGTAATAGACGGTCAAATAATGTTGTTCTAAATCCGTAAGGGTAAAGCTGATCCAAATTCATATTGTTATAGTCTAATTTTATTTATTTTTATAAATATCAGAGAGGCTGATCAAGACCAGCCTCTAAAAAAGGTCAAATTACGCTGCATAAGAAGCAGTATTATTTGATAATGACCATTTCTTGGTCACGGCACCCTTTTGTGTACCATTAATATCTTGCTGATTATACGTCCACTCAACTGCTGCATATTTCAAACCAAAAGCTTCTGTTGGAACGCCTTCTTGATTTACTGTCGGAGTGACCTGAGAAACCAGCACATGTTTTAATTTAATTTGCAGGTATTTAACGCGTTTATCACCATTAGCACGATAAAAATCGATTTGTACCTCATCGAAGGTATAACCTGCCGAACAAGCTTCCCAAAGTTTTGGGCTGGTTGCATCCAGATCTTTCATAAAAATCATGTCGGAATGTTCAACTCGTTCTGCGGTATGACCGCCTACACTGGAAGATGTGGCAGATTTTGGCTGACGAATGTTGTGCGACCAGGAATTTGCTTCTAGCCAGCTTTTATGTTCTGAATCACGAGATTCACCATCAACTTTATATTTGCCACGAAACTGGATGTAAATGTCTTTCATTTTAATAATTTTCCTGTTTTTATAAATATTATTATAATTTTAGCAGCGGTCTTAATGACTCGACTGCGGTAACTCAGTGACCAGTCGTAAAGATACAGACAACTCGTCTAACTGAAAATGCGGTCTCAAAAAGACCACAGATTTGTAGTGTCCAGGTTCATCCGGATTTTCTACAACTTTTATCGAAGCTTCACGCAGTGGATACTGTGCTTTGGCTTCCTGTGAAGCACCGTCATCCAAAAGTACATATTGAGACAGCCAGTCGTTTAGAAATGCTTCGACATTTCCTGCAGATGCAAAGCTTCCTACCTTATCTCGCATCATTGCCTTTAAATAATGAGCGATTCGTGAGACTGCCATAATGTACTGTATCTGACTGGATAATGCAGAATTGGCATTGGCAATATCGTTATTATATTTCTTTGGTTTTTGGGTAGATTGGGCGCCGAAGAACGCAGCATAATCGGTATTTTTACAATGTACTAATGGAATAAAGCCAAGATCACTGAGTTCTTTTTCACGACGGTCCGTAATCGCAATTTCAGTCGGGCATTTAAATATGACTTCCCCATCATTGGTTTTAAAGGTATGCACTGGCAGACCTTCGACCAAACCGCCACCCTCAACCCCACGAATCGCAGCACACCAACCATGCATATCAAAGGCGTTGGTTAAACGTGTGCCCAAAGCATAAGCGGCATTCATCCACAGGTATTCATTATGATTTTCACCTGAAACTTCTTCTACATAGTTAAAGTCTGCTGTCGTATTGCCATCTTTAGGATGATAAGGTAAACGGCCTAATACTCGTGGAATGGTCAATGCCACATAACGGGCATCATCACTTTCCCGGAATGAACGCCATTGCACATATTCCGCTGTTTCAAAAATTTTGGACACATCGCGTGGGCGATCAATATCGGTAAAAGTTTCCAGTCCGAACATGGAAGGACTTGCCGCTGAGAGAAACGGTGCATGTGCCGCTGCTGCGACATGTGAAATCTGTTCGAGCAAATACAGGTCTGAAGGTGTGCGATCAAACTCAAAGTCACCAATCAGGGTCGCATAAGGCGCACCGCCAAATGAACCATATTCTTCTTCATAGATTTTTTTAAATAGCGTACTTTGATCAAAGTCACTGGCACTCTGAAAATCTTTAATCAGTTCTTTTTTAGTCGTATTCAGCATCCGAATCTTGATTAAAGAGTGTGAGGGCGTTTCCTTACAAAAGTAATACAGCCCTCGCCAGGTGGATTCGACTTTTTGAAACTGCTCATGATGCATGATCTTGCTCAGCTGGGTAGAAATAAGCGCATCTATTTCTGCAATGCGTTTATCTAAAGCCAAGGTCATATTGTCTGAAACTATAACTGTACCGGCCATGACTTCCTTGGCCAGTTCACTAATCAGACTCTTGGCACGACCATGTTCCTCTTCAGTACGCGCAATTCGACTACGTTCAACAATAGAGTCCAGAATTGAATATCCTTCAATAGCAATATCTGTGCTAGTTGCAGCATTAGAGTGATTCATTGTCTGCCTCCATACTCATTTTACGAATTTGGTCGGTATTTTTTAAAATATCATCCAGTAAACCTTCTAGACGTTCATTATTGGATATTTTATTGCGTAAATCAGTTAAACGCTCTCGTGCTTCTACCAGTTTTCGCAAAGGTTCGACTTGTTGGACTACCTGTTCTGGCCGAAAATCATCCATCGCATTAAAAACCAAATCTACTGATATTGTGCCACTCTCTTCAGTCAAACTATTTTCCACCTGAAAACTGGCACGAGGCGCCAGAGACTGCATCACCTCATCAATATTTCCCAAGTCTACATTGATAAATTTTTTATCTTTGAGCTTGGTTTTTTCAAGTTCCGATGCTGCTGAAAAATCTCCCAAAACCCCTACCACAAAGGGTAATTCTTTAATTTCACGGCCATCACCGACCTCAACATCGTAGGTCAATTGCACACGTGGTGGTCGAATACGCTGTAATTTTTTTTGTACACTTTCACGCTTAGCCATCATGATTTTCCTTATTAATTATTATTTAATGATCCAAATGGATTAGTACTAGGAGTGTGGGTTCGTGTACTGATACTTTCTGTTTTTTTACTACTGATAGCAGCCGTATTATTTTTTAGGTTGCTTTTCGATGCTTTATTTTTATTTTGACTTAGGTTTTGTTTTACTGGGCTATTTGGTTTATTTTTAGTCTGTTTTACTTTTGAGTTCCGCGCTGTCATTAAGGCAGATGCAGAAAATTTTGCTACAGGCTGTGCCAGATAAATATGTTCACTTAGCGACTTGGCTTGTGGATAGGTAGAGTCATTTAAGGCACGGACTTCTGTACTACGCATCTGTTCCAGACTTTGGGAAGATATCCCGACTCCTGCCAGGAATTCTAGATCAGTTAAATCTTGATGAGTATAATTTTGCTGATGTAATTGCTCGATTAAATTGAGTGCTTTCAGGTGATCACCTACTTCAACATAGCGTTTGGCAATTTGGGTAGACAACTGCTGCTGAAACAGAATATTTTTTCTTGCTGTCTTGTCACACAACTGCTGGTATAAATCAATGACAGTTGAATCAGTATCATTTTTTGCTTGTGGATAGCTCTTGATACATGATTTTTTTAATTCTGCTGCATGGATTTGAGCAAAACATAGCTGCGCCATCCCTGAGATGAGCAATACAATAAAACCTAGATTATTTTTCAAAATAAGCCTCAATTTTTAGTTATTGTTTTATATTTTTATAATCAAAATGATTTTTCTGTTTTTATAATTTAAAAAGCTAGTTGCGGATTTAACAAAAAATGATCACAGAAAGTCAATACATAAATGCGTTTTTGTTAAATATTTTATGTAATTTTAAAAATAGTAAGATTCCGACCAATGAATGCAGACATTTGGAGAAACTTGAGTAGAATATGCCAAAAATCTTGAGCCAAAATATCCTCATCGCTCATAGAAAAAACTAAATAAATAAAAATAAATTTAATAATAAGAAATATATAGCTATAAATTTCAAAAATATCAGGCTGTATATTCTCAAAGAGAAAAATATGAGTAATTTAAAAATTTTGATTACAAAATTATCTGAACATGCACGCCTATGCCTTGAGAAGGCAGCGAATTTCTGCATCACACAGCAAAATTATGAAATCGAAATTGAGCATTTTTTCTTAGAGTTGCTACAGCAACCAGACTTGAATGATCTCAAACTATTGCTCAAAAAATATGAAATTTCCGAAGATGATCTCACCCATGATCTGAATCAGAGTATTCAGCAAATGACTAAAGGAAATTCTCGTACACCTATCTTTGCCAAATCCATTATTCGTGTATTAGAACATGCCTGGCTTTTGGCTTCAGCAGAGCAAAATCCGATGATCCGCAGCGGACATCTACTGGTTGCCCTGCTCACTGCGCCTGATCTATATCAAATGACAATTCGTGCTTCTACTTTATTTGAGCAGCTTCCAATTGATCATTTGAAGCACCGATTTTTAGAGTTCTGTGAGCAAAGTATTGAAAATATGAGCTATTCTCAGCTTACTAAGGTAAAAGAAGATTCACCTAAAGCACAGCTAAAATTAAATAAAACATCGGCACTTGATCAATACACTATTAATCTAACTGAAAAAGCACGCCAAGGCCAAATCGACCCGGTGATCGGTCGTGAGTTTGAAATCCGTTTGATGCTGGATATCCTGATGCGCCGTCGTCAGAACAATCCAATACTCACCGGCGACCCGGGAGTCGGTAAGACAGCTGTGGTAGAAGGATTAGCCCTGAAAATTGTGAATAATCAAGTACCTGATGTACTCAAAAATGTAGAACTTCATGTATTGGATCTGGGCTTATTACAAGCAGGTGCGAGTGTAAAAGGTGAGTTTGAGAATCGCCTGAAGCAAATTATTCGAGAAGTTCAGTCCTGCAGTTATCCTGTTATCTTGTTTATTGATGAAGCCCATACGCTGATTGGTGCAGGTGGTCAGGCTGGTCAGAATGATGCTGCCAATCTGTTAAAACCAGCTTTGGCACGAGGAGAACTGCGTACCATCGCCGCGACTACATGGGCGGAGTACAAACAATATTTTGAAAAAGATGCTGCGCTCAGCCGTCGTTTTCAGGTGATAAAGGTAGAAGAACCTAATGAAGAAGTCGCAATTAATATGTTGCGCGCCATGATTCCGCTCATGACTCAGCATTTTCAGTTGCAGATTGATGATGAAGCAATTACTGCTGCGGTGCGTAATTCACATCGTTATATCAGTGGACGGAAATTACCGGATAAGGCCATTAGTGTATTGGATACAGCCGCGGCACGGGTTGCCTTGAGCCAGAATGCGCAACCTGCAAAGTTAGAACAGTTACAGGCACAACTGCATAATTTTCGGCTAGAACATGAGATTTTAAATCAGGAGCATCAAAATTTTCCGTGTCATCAGACACTTTTAATTGAATTATCAAAAAATATTTCAAATTTGGAACAAGAGATTTCTCAGGTAGAACAGCAATGGCAGCAAGAACTTCAATTGGTTCAGGAAATAAAATTATTACAGATTCAATCCAAAAAAATTGAAAATAAAAATAAAATTAAAGTATTACAGCGATGTTTGTCTCAGATTCAGGCTGATAACCCACTCGTGTTTGAACGTGTAACAGTCCCTATGATTAATCAGATCATTTCTGACTGGACCGGAATTCCAGTAGGTAAAATGATGAATGATGAAATCCGACAGGTATTAAAATTACAAGATAAATTATCGCAACGTGTAATGGGTCAGGACTTTGCTTTGCATCAACTGGTCCAAGGTATTAAGACATCTAAAGCAAAACTGGATGATCCGAATAAACCGCAAGGTGTATTTTTATTGCTTGGCCCAAGTGGTGTGGGGAAAACTGAAACTGCCCTAGCCTTGGCTCAAGAATTGTATGGAGGAGAATCACATCTGATCACGATAAATATGTCGGAATATCAGGAAGCTCATACCGTATCTTCCTTAAAAGGTGCTCCTCCAGGTTATGTCGGTTATGGTCAAGGAGGCATTTTGACTGAAGCGGTACGCCGTAATCCTTATAGCGTGGTTTTATTAGATGAAATCGAAAAAGCTCATCCTGATGTGCAGGAATTATTTTATCAGGTCTTTGATAAAGGCATGCTGGAAGATGGTGAAGGCCGTCTAATTGATTTTAAAAATACGACAATCCTGTTGGCCTCCAATGTTGGCTCCAGTGCCATTATGCAGGCTTGTGTAAATCAACCCGTCGAAAACTGGCCGGATGCAAAAAGCTTAATTGAACTGTTCAAACCAAGTTTGTATCAGCAATTTAAACCGGCATTTTTAGGGCGTATGCAAATTGTGCCTTATTATCCTTTACATGATGAGCTATTGATCCAGATCATTCAGCATAAACTGGGGAAAATTACCCAACGTATTCAGCAGCAATATGCCACGCAGGTTACTTATAATGAGGACTTGCTCGAACTTCTACTCAGCCGATGTACCGAGGTTGATAGTGGTGCGCGCAATATTGATCATATTTTAAATGCTTCAGTATTGCCTGCTTTGGCTACAGAAATATTGAGAACCATGAGTGAGGGAAAGATTCCTAAACTGATTCACATTGAGATTAAGAATGATGAAATTTTTTATAGCGTAGATCCGAAAGTTAAAATAGCGCAAAAAGTACGTTCTAAAAGCAATAAAGCAGATGCTGCCTAGTTGAAGTAACCTAAAAATAAAAACAAATAAAATATAATAATTGGAATAAAGATGAGCCTGGAATTTGAATATTTATTGCAAGACATTTCAGTCGATCAGCCGTGCGGTGTGGACTATTCATTTTCAAATGATTTTCATGTGATTAACAAGGCCAGAACTCGTGATGATCCTTTATTGGAGCAAGGTGACTGGGTCTCGGAACCGAAACAGGCCGATTGGCAACTTGTACATGATAAAACGATTGAATTATTAACTGAAAAAACCAAGGATATCCGTCTATATACCTGGCTTATAGAAGCTTGGAGTCATCTCTATGGTTTTGAAGGAATTGCTCGAGGATTAGAGTTGACCCAGCAAAGCCTTGAGCGATACTGGTTCACGTTACATCCTCAAATCGAAGAGGATGATCTTGATCAACGTTTTGGATTATTACAAGGTTTGATTACGCAACTGCCAATGCTGATGAAACAGGTGCCTTTGGTCAGCTCTGCGCCTTTTTATAATTTAGGTGATTATGAGGCATTCTTACATCAACGCAATATTAAACTCAAACAACAGCAAGATGACTACTCGGAAAATAATACTGTTCAGGATTTGGAGCATTTTGAGCAATCGTTGCTGAAAACTTCTCAAACAGTTTTAAGCCAGAATGAAGGTTTTCTTCTCGAGATTCAGACCCAATGGCTGTATCTTAAAAATACACTGGATCATTTACTGGGTCTAAATGCACCGAGTTACGCGAGCACAGATTCTCAACTTGAATCGATCTTCTCCAGTATTAAGCGCATTTATAAAACTGATATTTCTTCAATATCTCAGGATCAAATAAATACACCGCAATTCGGCACTCTCAAAATACCTGAAATAATAGTGATGAATACCTCGCCTGAAAATATACAAGAATTTCGACCTCAAGCCCAAAACCATCTGGCCAACCGTCAACAGGCCATGCAGTTATTACAAGACATCGCTCGATATTTTCAATCTCATGAACCGCATAGTCCAGTGAGCTACATGCTGCAAAAGACGATTAAATGGAGTCAGATGCCATTACATGAATGGCTGGCTCAAGTAATCAAGAACGAGAATCCGATCGAAAACGTACATGAATTACTGGGTATATATGCCAATGATGAATCCAAGAATGAGTGGTAAATATTAAAATGTTTAAAGCAGAAAAAGTACTGTGGGGCGAAGGTCTATTTTTAAGACCGCAACATTTTCAATTACAGGATGCCTATCATGAGCAACGCTTGAGTCATATGATTCGGGCGACATTTCCTTTTGCTCACGGGATCCAGTCCATTCAATTTGATGAAGCTCAATTCAATATGCATATATTGGCATTAAGTAAAATTGAAATGATCTGGCAAGATGGTGAAATTTATCAGGCGCCTGCACAGGATTTATTACCAGAACCTGTACAACTGGATACCTTAAACCTGCGTGGTGAAATGCAAATTTATTTGGCTTTGCCAATACTACAGCCGAACAAGCAAAATGTAAGTCATGTCGAAAACACTCAATCTAGTCGTTATCACTCACATTTAATCTCGACCCATGATTTATTCACCGATGCCACTACTGCAGAGATCACCCTGTTACGCCGTCGGGCAGAATTTAAACTTTTTGAAGTTGGCCAAGAACCTCAGCAGCCTCTGGATGGTTATTTATATCTTCCGGTTGCTCAAATCAAACGACAAAGTTCTGGAAATTTTATTTTTGATCATAAATTCATTCCTCCAATTTTACATATTCAGGCCTGTGAATATCTGCTAGACAATTTAAAGCGAACTTTGAATATCATCCGGGCCAAGATTAAAACGATTCAATCCAATAACCGTGAAAACGAACAGAAACTGATTGAATTTCGTTCTGGGGATATTGTCTCTTTCTGGCTGGTGAATGCCTTAAATACTGCTTATGCAACCTTAAATCATATTTTGCAGTATCCACAAATTCATCCGGAACGGCTATATGCGGAACTTTTAAGACTCAGTGGTTCCCTACTTACCTTTTCAACAGCCTATGACATTGATCAATTGCCGCAGTATCAGCATCATCATCTATACGACAGCTTCAATCAGCTGGATATTATTCTCAGAGATTTACTCGATACAATTATTTCGAATCGATATATCAGTATCAGCTTAAAAGAAACGCGTCCGTCCTATTGGTTTGGCAGTCTGGAGACCGATAAGATCAGTCACAATACGCGGTTATATCTTGCTGTATCAAGTAGTGTTATGCCTGCACATGACTTGATTGCCTATGTTCCGATCCGTTTTAAAATTGGTAGTACTATAGATGTAGAACAACGCGTGGTTGCAGCTTTACCAGCTGTACCCGTTCAGCATCTCATGCAGGTGCCTACTGCAATTCCGGTACGTTCCGGCGTTCATTATTTTGAGATTGAACCCAATAATGAACTGTATCAGCGCATGCTGGATTCAGAATCGATTTGTGTTTATATCCCGAATGGCTTTCAGGATATCGCGATTGAACTTATTGCTGTCATGAATGGATAAAAATATTAATGAATACAATCTCTAACAATCCTCTTTCACTCTTTGATGGCGATCAAATCGGAGTAGATTATACAGCCATGCAACCTGTAGAAACCTACCCTACCTCTACGAATAGTCTGGTAGATTTACTGCATGACGGCTTCTATATTGTTTTCCTGTTAAAAAATCACTATGTCCCTGTAAATATAGAGTCTTTCCGTGAAAAAATTCTGGAGATGTTGAAAAGTTTTGAACATCAGGCACGCCAGATGCAATTTTCAGCTGAAGATATTCAAGATGCAAAATATGCCTATTGCGCTTTAATAGATGAAACAATTGTCACCCAACAGGATGAGCGATTTTTTGATCTGCAAAATTCCTGGATGATCAGTCCCTTGCAGTTAAGCCTGTTTGGTTCACAACTTGCAGGTTATCGCTTCTTCGAATATCTGGAAGAAATACGCCATAAAGATAAGCAACGTCTGGCAGTATTAGAGGTATATCATTATTGCCTTTTATTGGGCTTCCATGGAAAATATCGAATTGAATCTATTGAGCATTTAAATAGTCTGATTGCTCGTATCGGAGATCAGATTGATTATCTCAAGGGTAAAAAAGTTGCTTTTTCTCCTTTTTCAGCAATTCCAGATCAAATCCGACATATTATCCATCGTGAATTACCATTTTTCTGGATTCTGATATTTTTATTATTATTTGCCGTGATCAGCTTTGTGGTTTTTAAATATGCCTTGTCAACAGAACAAGCTGCTGTTTTTTCTCAATATCAAAATTTGATTAGCGCGCCTGCTGAACAAGCCTATATTACGATTCATTTACCCTAACTCAATTTTCAAATAAATATGATGGACACTTATAAAAATAAAGACTTAAAAAATGACGCCGTTGGAAAATTTATATCGATGAATAAAAAAAAATTTTTGAATTATTATTAGATCAATCATTCAACTGATGATTTTGATTATATTGAGCAGCTTTATTCTATTAAGCTTAGCTATGTTAGCCTTGCTGTCTTACGAGTTTCGATTAAGAATACAGGATTTTTTTCTTGATTTGATTCCACAAAGCAAGCAACAATTTTCTCAAGTAAAACATTTTGTTCAGAAATTTTATCAGGCGGCATCGCCTGAGCATATTCAGTCTGAGTGGTATTTGCAGCAATGGTGGATTTTGATTGCAGGATTTAGCTTATTTGGCAGTATTTTAATATTCGCTTTTACGCAGCCACTTACTGCAAGTAAGTTTGAAGCTGAATATTTAAGGAAAGTTGATCCACAGATTTATGCATTATTAGATGGGCAAATATTAACAGCTCCAACTGAAGTCGATGAACAGCTTATTATTGAAGCCTTACAAGAAGAAGTTTTAGCAAATCATTCTGTAATTTCAGCGCAAAGCCTTAATCTGAATATTGAAGACATTCATATAAATCCAAATATCAGCACAGCAGACCGTAAATGGCATAAGATGAATCCGCGATTTAAACAGCGCTTACTGATGGTTTTTAAAATTATGCGCGAACAGCATGGTTATGAGCTGGTTTTACTCGAAGGTTATCGAAGTCCGGAAAGGCAAAACTCTTTGGCGACCAACAGTAATATTACCAAGGCCAAAGGCTTTCAAAGTTATCATCAGTTTGGGCTGGCTGCAGATATTGCCTTTAAACGCGATGGTAAGGTGGTGATTAGCGAACGTGATCCATGGGCCATGCGTGGTTATGAGTTATATGGCCAGATTGCAGAATCGGTGGGTTTAACCTGGGGCGGTCGCTGGAAATCCATTAAAGATTTTGGACATACTGAATATCGTATGCCCGGTTTAAAGAAAACAGCTGCAATGGCGCATCAACTCATTCATGAAGGACAATTACAGACTCAGTCCTTTCAGCCTTAAGCATACAAAGTGAATTAATTTAGAAAGGCCTGGATGTATTTGATCACTTCATCTGGTTTTTCACCATGCAGCCAATGTCCTGTATTTTCAATGCATTCAATTTTCGCCTGAGAAAATTGTTCATTGATTACCGCAAAATGTTCAGGTTTTGAGATATAAAAAGAATTACCACCTCTGAGAAAAAGTGCCGGAGTATCAAGTGGAGCAAGATCTTCCCAAAATAAAATATCCTGATAATGGTTAAAGAGCGCCTGTACATTAAACAGCCACTTCCCTTTGTTAAAAGATTTTAGCAAGAACTGAATTACCATTTCTTCATTCAGATATTCGCGCATGATTTTTGTCGCTTCTAACCGAGAACTTAGGTTTGCACGCTCGACAGCAAACAAGGCTTCAAAAATTTCCGCATGATGATTTTCATGATATGGGATTGGAGTTATATCCAGAACCACAAGCTGCTCTACCCGATCACGCGCAATATCCGCCAGCTTCATGGCAACTTTGCCGCCCATAGAATGCCCTACCACAACAAATTTTGTGATGTTAAGACTATTTAATGTTTCAAGTACATCTTTTGACATCAAGTGGTAATCATGCTCATCACTATGTCCAGATAAGCCATGGTTGCGTAGATCTAACTGAATGACGGTACGTTGGCTTGAAAAATGTCGCGCCAGCATTCCTAAATTACTCAAGCTGCCGAATAAACCATGAATGAAGACTATTGGTACAAGTGCTGAGTCATCATGACTGGTGATCTGGTAGTTGAGGATCATTTGACAATTCCGTGATTTCATAGATGATATGTTGATATTGGAATTTTATTGGGAATTAATCAATTGCTAAATCTTAAAATTATAAATTTTGCTTAGGCTATTTATATGCAATAATTTTTGCTTAGGCTAAATAATTGAAACTAGTACAATTTTTTAAAATCAGAGAGGTCTAAAAACTAGCTGTTATTACCCAAATAAGCTCAGGTAGCTTTTAAATTTTTAATTTTCTGGCAATCACTCATTCACTTATTCACTTATTCTTAATCAAAAACTGGATATGCATAATAAAGCCACACTACATTTACAAGTCATATTTCGGGTGTATAAGCAATCAAGTGGAATTTACCGCCTAGCTTTTTACAAATTGGCTAAGCAGAAAATACTATTATTAAGCTTCCTTCCCTTTTCTTTTTATAGCTATTAAAATTTATGATTTGCTTAGGCTATTTTACTGACTTTTAGAGATACTTGAATTATTAGATATGAGCTGCGTGCTGCAATTAGACTAGCTCAGATGAAAATAATTTCTTATCAAATACTATTTGCTATTTCTAGAAAATTTTTAGAAAAAAATAATTGCTATTACTTATATATTCTAATTAATGAAATAATATCAGTGGATATATTCCCGAGACATGAGGTTATTCCATCAAATTTAGTTTAAATTAACTTAATATTTTTATTGAAAATATTTTAATAATAAACTATTAATATTTATAAAAGCTCGGTTATTCAAATTAGAATTATTTGGTTTATTTATATTTTTCAGCAAAAAACTTTCGAGATAGAAAAGTATTTTATAACTTATTCTACATCCCTATTTTTACAAAATATGCTTGTGGTCATTCCAGATTGAGTCAAACTTTGATCCTGCCTCTCAAGAAAACTTTTGGCGACCATAGCCATCGTGGGCGCCATATCCAGACTACTGTTTTCTTCAGACACTTTTTGAATATCCTGATAGGCTTTCAGTCGGTTACAGAAAGCCTGGCGTTGAGTTTGGGCATCTGCCTTTTGATCATCTTCATCTAAAACGTGCTTGGTTTCATTCACAATTTTAGTCTGTGCTGAAATAAACTGGTCATAGGCACTTTGTGAAAGTGGCTCTGCAAAGACCATGCTATTCAGTCCTGATAATAATCCTGCACAAATGAAAGATGATTTTTTTAGCATCTATATTTCTTCTTTCCAGACATCTTCATAATCATCGGCATCAATCATGAAACGAAAACCTGTTTCCAGAGCCAGATACGGTAAAACTTCTGGTGCGATGTCCTGTAATTCACGTACTGTCATGGTTTCAAAAGCCTCTTCACTTGAAGGCTCTCCGCCATAAATGTACCAGCTGATATTTTCATCTGTTTCAGGCTTTTTACGGATGCCGACAATCGGATCCTGTTTTAAGGTATGTACGGCCACCGCAACAACATCATCCCCCGTGACTTCAACATAAGCCGAGCCTACTTCTTCACAAAGTAGCTTTTGCTCTGCGATCAGTTCTTGTAACGGTGACAGGTTTTGCGTGTTTTTCGACATTCGGTCTTACTCATCATTCATTAGCGCGCTATTTTAACTTAATTTTAATGAAGCTGATTGGGATTTCGTCGAGATCTAAAAAATATCTGCCCTTAAACCGTGTTAAGCGCAGATATGGATCTCAGCTTATCGGAAGACTTTAAAGCGCTCTTCATCCGCCAGATAATCTTTGGCACGTGGCTCGCCTTCTATCGAACCAAAGACCAACTGTGCACGCAACTTCCAGTTCGATGGAATGTCCCATTCCGCATGTACCTGTTCATCCACGATCGGATTGTAGTGCTGCAATGATGCGCCCAGACCTTCTGTATGCAATGCTGTCCACGTTGCAAATTGCGCGATCGCAGTCGAATGCTCTGCCCAGATTGGAAAGTTATCAGCATAAGATGGGAATTGTTCCTGTAAGCCTTCTATAACTGTTTGATCTTCAAAAAATAAAACAGTGCCTAGCCCTGCCGCAAAACTTGCCATTTTTGCTGTGGTTCTTGCAGCGCTTTCTTCATCTTTGGCATAGCTTTTTAATTTATCTGCGACGAAGCCCCAGAACTTTTCATGTTCCGAATTGAATAAAATGACGGCGCGTGAAGACTGAGAATTGAAAGAAGATGGGCTCTGCTTAATTGCAGTCTGAATCAAATCAGTTAGATGTTCAGGAGATTGTTCAACATTCTTGGCAATGGCATAAATAGTACGGCGTTTAGTAATTAAATCTAAAAACTGATTCGACATTTTTGAAAATCCTGGGATATATCTTCGGGAAAATTTGAACCTTCAGTTATTTTTATGAAGGATAGCTAATCAATGGAGCTTTTGCTTTAACGTGAGATAAAGCCTATATACCTTAAAAAATAATGGACTCAATTACTAGGCTATTTAATTGATATTTTTATATATTTTTTAGCTAAAAAATGATCATTTTCATCTATTTTTTGAACAATCGTTAAAACTGCTGCCCTATGATAGAGCCTGATGTTAAACTATGGTTCAACATGCGCTATTATTGATCAAAATTTTAAGAATGAAAAAGTTCAATGACCATATTTAATATTGCTTAGGCTATTTCAAGAGATCATGCATCATGAAATAAATCTCATATTCCAGATAAAATTAATCCTCCAAAATTGGAGGATTAATTTTATAATTAAAAGCTAAAAAACCGATTTAAAACTTCGCGTTCAGCACCTGAGCAGATACTTTAGTCTTCCAGAGCTCACGTAAAATCGGTAAATAGAATTTCTCACCGAGTTCCACCAGTTCTGCATCAATCAGAGCATGCATCTCATGCATAAACAAATAATCCAGTTCAACTGTGGTTAGTTTAGTCTGCTGTTTTTGATAGTCTTTGCGTTTCTGTTGGGCTTGTTTAACCAGACGATCCGCAAATGCTTTATCTTTAAACTGGGTAATTGCTTTTAATCGAAGTTCGATAATACCCCATCCAGTTAAGAACATCTGGAAGGTTTCAAAATCATCGCTGGTCGATTCCCAAGACATTTCTTCCAGATTTTCATTATCGGGAAGCACAGGTAAAAGAAGTTCCATCACACTTGGGAAAATCTTTTTGAAATTCAGAATAAATTTAACAGGATGCTCACCTGGATAATCCTTGAATTGCACCTTTCTTTGAACATCTGTTAAATAAATATCAAGCATAAAACAATCATCAGTGGTTAATCTCATCTAACACTATTGTACGCAACTCTGCCCGAGATAAAAACCACTGCTGACTATTCCATGATAAAACAGGCGGAAAGATTGAAAATAAAAGCGCTACAGCCCTTATTTGGCATTCGGTGAAACCATCTGTTCAGGACGCACCACCTCATCAAACTGTTCAGCGGTGACTAAACCCAGTTCAACAGCCACCTGTTTTAAGGTTTTTCCTTCCTTATAGGCTGTTTTGGCAACCTTGGCTGCATTCTCATAACCAATCACCGGATTCAATGCTGTGACCAGCATTAAAGAATCATGCAGGAAATGTTCAATTTTTTCATGATTCGGCTCAATACCTACGGCGCAGTGATCATTAAAACTGTTACACGCATCGCCTAAAAGCTGGATGGATTGCAGCAGGTTATAGGCAATGACCGGCATAAACACATTCAGTTCAAAGTTACCTGATGCACCTGCCACGTTAATGGTGGTGTCATTGCCGAGAACTTGTGCGACGACCATGGTCATCGCTTCACTTTGCGTCGGATTAACCTTACCCGGCATGATGCTAGAACCCGGTTCATTTTCAGGAATACGCAATTCACCAAAACCACAACGAGGCCCGCTGGCCAGCCAGCGAATATCATTGGCAATCTTATTCAGGCTCACCGCTAAAGTCTTTAATGCACCAGACGCGAATACCGCAGCATCACGGCCTGCCAGAGCCTCAAACTTGTTTGGCGCAGTTACAAATGGTAAGCTTGTTAACTGTCCTAGTGTTTTAGCAGACTGAACGGCATAATCGGGATGAGCATTCAGACCAGTACCGACCGCTGTCCCGCCTAATGGCAATTCATATAAACCAACTAAGGCCTGTTCTAGACGAAGAAGCCCATGATCCAGCTGAGAGACATAACCGCTGAATTCCTGCCCCAAGGTTAAAGGCGTAGCATCTTGTAGATGAGTCCGGCCAATTTTTACAATATCGGCAAAATCCTGAGATTTGGCATATAAAGTATCGCGCAAGCGTGTGACTGCCGGAATTAACAGTTCATTGATCTGCAAGCTCGCAGCCACATGAATCGCAGTTGGAAATGAATCATTGGTAGATTGGGCACGGTTGACATGATCATTTGGATGAACCGGTTTTTGTGCCCCTAAATGATTGCCCAATTTCTGGTTGGCAATATTGGCAATCACCTCATTACAGTTCATATTACTTTGCGTACCTGAACCGGTTTGCCAGACCACCAATGGAAATTGACTGTCCCATTTCCCGCTGATGACTTCATCTGCCGCATCCACGATATAGTGTGACAGTTCTTGGGGAATCTGATTCAGCTCGGCATTGGTCAAGGCGGCAGCTTTTTTGACGAGTCCCATGGCACGAATCATTGGCCGAGGCAAACGCTCATTTCCAATTTTGAAATTTTGCAAGCTACGCTGAGTCTGAGCGCCCCATAAAGCCTCGCTCGGTACAGCCACTTCTCCCATCGTGTCATGTTCAATACGTGTTTGCATGTTCAACCTCAATTCTTCTTGCCTGTTACTGATCTTAGGAATTTCTATATCAATGATTTAATCTATTTATTTAAAGTAATTGATTACAGCAATCATGTAAATGATAATTATTATCAAATATTAGCTAAACACTCTTAATTACTGCCCTCTGAGCATATTCTGATAAAACAACCATTCATCCTCAAGCATCTTTCTGAGTGAACGCTGAGGTTGCCAATGCAGGATATTCCGCGCTTTTTCGATGTTCGCCCCCAATTGATCCATTTCGGCATGCGGATATGGCAAAGCATCCATGGTTTTGATTGCAGACTGAGTCACTTCAGCCAGTTGATCTAGCAAATCCTGTATGGAAATCAATTCACCGGCAATATTAAAAGCTTCACATTTTAATTCCTGCTGTTGTGACAGCCATTGCAAAGACTTGATCACGGCATCACAACAGTCTGCGACATGGAGAAAACTGCGCTCTACTGTGCCATCCGCAGTATGGGCCTGACGGCGTAATTCCAGATATTCACGTTGCTGTGCAGCGACCTGCATCGCCAAAGGCAAAATATTTTTTGGTAAAGGTGGCACTGCTTCTCCCAGCACACCGTGTTCAAAGGCACCGGCGATATTGGATAGACGCAGGATCGCAATCCGCCATTCATTATCAGTTTTGGCAGTATCCCGGATAATTTCCTCAACCATCTGTTGCGATTTGATATAGGGATTCGGATAGGTATAGTTAAAAGGCAGATCTTCGCTTAAATCTGTGCCAGATTGTCCATATACCGCCAGACTGGATAAATGTACCAGATGACGCACGCCGGTACGCTGCATGGCACGCATGAGACTCATAATACAGCTAACATTATCATTATAATATTCAAGTGGTTTTAATACTGATTCTTCCAGTGATTTAAAACTTGCGGTATGCACCACAGCCTGAATCGAATGCTGCTCAAAGACTTTGTTCAATGCTGGCGTATTGCGAATATCAATTTTGATAAAAGGTACATACATACCAGAAATAAATTCGAGGCGCTCCAGAGTCTGTAAGTTAGCATTGGCCAAATTATCGACCACAATGACCTCTAGTCCTTGTGCTAACAGACTTAAAGCAATATGTGAGCCTAAAAAGCCTAATCCACCCGTCACTAAAATCATTTATACTACCTACTTTCTGATGAAGCCAAGATCAATCTGTTGCTATTGATCAAGCCTGTAGTGAATTTCGATGAGCACCTTAATTCTTGTTACCTCCGCACCGACTTCCATTTATGCCTGGCATGCCCTGGGTTTGGCTCAGGCCTTGCAAGATAAACAGGAAGCATTCCGTGTATTCTTCTATCAGGACGGCGTATCGGTCGCAAATGCACTGCAATGGGTACCCGACGATCAACGTCATCTTACACATGCATGGCAAGCGCTACAGATTCGCCTCCCGGTCTGTGTAAGTGCAGCATTGGCACGTGGAATTACAGATCTGGACAATGCTCGACGTCACAATATTCAGCAGCATAATCTGGCAGATGCCTTTGAATTGGTCGGTTTAGGTGAACTTGCCGATGCTGTTCAGTCCTCACAACGTCTCATTCAATTCTAGATGTTTCATTTTTTAGAATGTGTTGCTTTTCCAAGGAATCTTGTGTGAAATCTGTACTTGTTATATTAACCCAAGCCAATCTGACCAGTCTGCAGGTGCATGAAAGCCTATCGGCTACGATGGTCCTGGCAACTTTTGGCGCAGAAGTTAAAGTCCTGCTACAAAGTGCTGCCCTCAGTTTGCTGCATTCAGCCCTGCAATTTGACCAGGTGCATCATGCATTCAAACTGGCATCAAATATGGTCGACAGTTTCGAGTTTTATGATCTCACTCCGATTCTGATTGAGAAAAAAAACCAGCATTCCTCATTTGTGGCACAGAGCGAACAAGAAATCGAATTTATTGAGCTTAATTCTGAATTTATTCAAAGCTTTGATCATGTGATGTATTGGTAAGGAACAAGGATATAAAAATGTCAAATCACACACTTTATCTGATCCAATCCAGCTATTCGGCAACAGCGCAGATCCTAGAGCAACTGGCTCAAACTTATACAATGGGTGATCAGGTCGTGCTGATGGGTGAAGCGGTTTTGCTGCTAGAGCATTCATTTCTTCAAAGCTTGCCGAAAATTCACATACTGAAAAATGATGCGGAGTTATTAGTACAGCCTTTGCCTGATCAGATAAATCTGTTGAATTATGCGGATTTTGCAGATCTTTGCCTCGAGTTTAATCGCTGCATTTCAATGAAATAATGAATGAGTTAGATATGAATTTAGAATTGGATCAAGATGGCCATCTGGTTGACTATACCATCTGGAATGAAGACGTTGCTCAAGTGTTGGCCGATAGTCTAGAACTGAGCTTAACTCCTTGGCATTTTGAAATTCTGCAAGCGGTACGTCAGTTCTATCAACAATTTGGTCATTCACCAGCAACACGTCCACTGATTAAATTCTTAATGAAAACTGTCAGTGCCGATATCAATAATGCCATGCTTCAGGAAAAGTTTAATACTGGTCTAGTTGCCCGTCACTTAAGCCGTTTGGCTGGTGTACCCAAGCCTGCGAACTGTTTATAAAGATACTTAGCTTTTTAAAGTATGTATTTAAAGGCCCAAATCATATTTTGGGCTTTTTTTTATGAGAGCAATTTTCAGACTGAGAATAATGAAAGATACAGCTGGATCTAATTCGTCAAGTTCGAGTTTGTTCTAATACTCGCAACGCCCGATGCAATTCATGATCCATTTCAGGCAGAACTTTAATCAGAAACTCAATTTGTGCTTTCGCTTCGGCCTTGCTCACCAGTTGGGCCTCTACCAGTTTTTGCTGCTGACTGATCAACAAACTGACTTGTTGAGGATTTGGTCGTTGTCCCTCACTTAAAGCGTTAATGATCTGAGTAAAGTCCAGATATAACTGTTCTTGTTGTTTTGATAATTCGCTTTGCTTTGCAACCGTATCGTTCTGTTTCTTCTTCGTAGTTTGACTATTCTCAGGAGAGTTAACAGATATATAGCTTGCCGATTTTTCAACTGGCAGGACCGGATCAGAATGGGTCTGATCAGTAAAATTCGTCCGATAGATTTCTTGTCGTACCTGATAACCAATACCCACTAAAGTCCCCAACAAGAGCAATCCGATCATTACATAGAACAGAATTGTTTTATCATTCATTTTTATGTCCTCAGCTCAACAAAGACAACCTTTATCAAAAAGCTGTCTTTTTCGCTAATCGACGATTGACTACGGCGTTGACCAGTCTGCTGGTGCATAACCAATCCGAACGCGTTGTGGATGATTTCCTACCGGTACACTCAGCACTTTATTGCCTGTGGCAAAATCAATCACTGTGACTACATCTGTTTCACTTTCTGAAATTACACAGCTACGACCATCCGGGCTTCGCGTTGCCCAATAAGGTTTACCTGCAGAAATCAGTTTCCCGGCTGTCAGTGTTTTGCGATCTACAATCGTAGCGTAGTTATCCATGGTACCGGCGACACAGAGCTTTTCACCATCAGCACTGATTGATAGGCCATGATGACGCGAATCATTCACCCATTTTGTCCGGTCTTTCGGAATACTGTCACTGCCAGGCAGCTGTCCGATCCGGCTAATCTTGTTCTGATTCAGATCGTACTCAATCAGCCCATTAAAAAATGAAACCTGGGCATACAGTTTGGTTTCATCCTTACTAAATACCATTGGTCGTACTGAGTTGGACAAATCTTTTCGATCAAATGCATCCAATGCAGGCCTGAAATCGATTTTTCCTATCACCTGATGCGTATTGGCATCTGCGATAGTGATAAAACGCTTACCTTTAGTAAAGTCTTGCCACTGTGCATCCATCGAGGTTTCAACATTGCCGATGGCAGAGTTCAGGATCTTGTTGCCGCCATCGAAGTAAATGTTTTCATGCGGTTTATCGCCAGTGCTGAAACGGCCTAACTCTTTACCGGTATGGATATCCAATACATGCACCACATTTCCTGAAGATGCAGATACGGCGACTCGTTGCCCATCTGGTGATACCGCCATATGGTCAGCACGGAAGCCTTCTACAGGCGTCCGCCAGTTAATCTTGCCGGTTTTGATATTAATTGATACCACATCGGCGAAACTTGGGCGTGATGCAACGACTGACTGTCCATCTGGTGTCGAGTACATATCATCCACCAGCTGGTCATTGCCTTCACCGGCTGTGGCCTGAATATAAGTATAAGCAATCAGTTTGATTGGATTCAGGTGAATTTCTTTAAGGCGCTCTTTACGATCAGGAATCATGTTAATGACGCCAATTTTGCCAAAATCACCCGATGGACGAATCACGGTTACCGTGCCATCCCAATTATTTCCGACAAAGAAAACCTGCTGTGAATTGGCAGGTACAGCTGAAGGCGCAGAAGCGGCCTGTACACTTGGCAACGCAGATAGCATCGCCATCGCAGATAATGTCAGACAGAACCGTGGCCATTTTTTATTTTGAATTTTCATCCATTATGCTCCGCATAATAATTTATATTTTTGTTTTCATTCCTTGTTGTGTACACAGCCAGGCTGTGTTTTAACTTATCTAATATACAAACGTATAAAATGATTTACTGTTATTTCCGACCAAAAAATATGCAGCTATTTTAAATTTATTACTTCAGGTTCTATGAATTTAGGTGATCATCGTACTTTGATTTTATGTATCCAGCACATCGACGAACTGTGCATTGAGCACTTTGGCAAGATCAGCCGGTTTTAATCCAATATCAAGTCCCCTTTTTCCACCGCTTACATACATTTTTTCAAGTCGATTTGCACTACTACAAATCACTGTTTTTAAACGTTTCTTTTGGCCAATGGGACTAATTCCGCCAACCAGATAACCGGTCAAACGTTCTGCATGTTTAGGATCTGCCATCTGGAGTTTTTTACATCCCACAGCCTGGGCTACTTTTTTCAGATTGAGTTGATGATGTACCGGCAATATGGCAACAAAATACTCTTTATCATCCGTGACCAATAAAGTTTTAAAGACTTCTTCTACCGAAAGTCCTAATTTTTCAGCAGCTTCTAGCCCGAAACTTTTGGCATTGGCATCATGTTCATATTCATGAATGCTGTATTCGATTTTATTGGCTTTTAATAGTTTGCATGCAGGTGTCATAGAAAGTCTTGTTTGAGATGAATCGCATGATTATATAAAGATTAGCTCAAGAAGTTAATTTAGATGCGGTGAGTTTAGAGAAATTTTGCTTTAAGCCCGTATTCCGCTTCAATCAGACCTATTTGGCTCAATCTTTACGCCCCTTCCCACTTTTAAACTTTTCTGCAAAGATGATGACGCGCAAAATAGCAACAAATGTATGTGTTTTTGCCACTATCTATGCGTTAGGTGAATCCTATCTTAACCGTGTAAAGGAGATAAAGATGAACACATTCGTCATTTCGTCCATCTATACAGGCGAAGCATATAAGTCGAGCGTTTTAGCTTAAACCTGCTGAGATTCAACCTTTATATCTGGAAGATGAAGTACATTTTTGCACAGCACTTATCATGGATGCTTGAAGTTAAAGTGATGTAACTAATTCCAGTCTATTGGAAAAATAGACCGAGGAAAACCCAAGTAAAATAAGAAAAAATATCATTAACATATTGTCTTATCTTATATTTTTAAATTTTCATCACGTTTTGAGAATCGGTCGATAGCTTATATATAAAGAGGATAATCAGCACAACTCTAAAGTCAGAATGTAAAGAGTTTTCTATGCTCTAGAAGTCGAACATTGCGGTAAAATCAGCCAGACAACTCTTGCTCAAAACTAAAAATATCACTAAAAGGAAGAATTTAGCGTTAACATGAAGATACAGTTACATAAAGGATATTAACTGTTTTTGCCAATTGGGTTTACAATGAAAATAATCTGAATACCCAGCGAATTGTAATTTTTTAACATTGCCAAATCTCTGCAAAGTTTTCATTATAGCGCCACTGTTTGCTATATGCTTTCTACGTTAATTCAAAGAAATTATAAATAGTAATGTAGAAAATCATGCAATAATAAGCAGAGTTTGCAGACATCTTGCAAACAAACCCCGATACTTTTTAATTGGAGCATGCTGGATGAGTTCGACCATTTTGGTTATTCATGGACCGAATTTAAACTTGCTTGGGAAGCGCGAACCGGAAGTTTATGGTCACCTTAGTCTTGACGATATTAACCAGCAACTGATTACTCAGGCTCAAAAGGCCACATTACAACTCGAAACGTTCCAAAGCAACTGGGAAGGTGCCATTGTTGACCGAATTCATCAAGCTCAGCAAGACGGCGTTCAATATATCATTATTAATCCGGCAGCATTGACTCATACCTCTGTTGCGGTTCGCGATGCCCTTCTTGGCGTTGCCATTCCTTTCATTGAAGTCCATCTGTCTAATGTGCATGCACGTGAGGCATTCCGACATCATTCGTACTTGTCCGATAAAGCCATCGGCGTGATTTGTGGTCTAGGTGCAAAAGGCTATGCTGCTGCCCTCGACTATATCATTGAAAAAATACAACCTTCTACACAATCTTAATTAGGAATACTGTCTCATGGATATCCGTAAAATCAAGAAACTCATCGACTTGATGATTGAATCTGACTTACAGGCGATCGAAGTTAAAGAAGGCGATCAGTCGATTGCATTAACTCGTCGTAATCCAGTGGTTGCAGCAGCTGTTCCTGCTATGCCTGCACCAGCAGCCGAAGCGCCAGCAGCAAAATCTCCTCGTGGCGCAGTTGAAACTTCACCAATGGTCGGCGTGTTCTATGCGGCACCAAGCCCAGGCGAAGCGACATTTGTCAAAGTGGGTCAAACCGTTTCTGCTGGTGATACCTTAGGTATTATCGAAGCCATGAAAATCATGAACCCGATTGAAGCAACTCAAAGTGGTGTGATCGAAGAAATTCTGGTGAAAAATGGTGATGTGATTCAATTCGGCCAACCACTTTTCCGCTACCGCGCTTAATCACCCCGGGGATTTATAATGTTGCAAAAAGTTTTAATTGCAAACCGTGGTGAAATTGCGTTACGCATCACCCGTGCTTGCAGAACTTTAGGGATCAAAACTGTAGGTGTCTATTCTGACGCAGACAAGGACCTGATGCACTTACGTTTCTGTGATGAAGCAGTATGTATCGGCCCTGGTGCGAGCAGTGACAGCTACCTGAATATTCCTGCGATTATTACAGCTGCTGAAATTACTGGCGCAGATGCCATCCATCCTGGTTATGGTTTTCTCGCTGAAAATGCTGAATTTGCTGAAATCGTAGAAAATTCTGGTTTTATCTTTATCGGTCCACGTCCAGAACATATTCGTTTAATGGGGAACAAGGTTTCTGCCATTATTGCCATGAAAAAAGCGGGTGTACCAACTGTACCGGGCTGCGACCATGCCGTAACCATTCACAATGCACTCGCTGAAGCGAAAGAGATCGGTTTCCCGCTGATTGTCAAAGCTGCTTCTGGTGGTGGTGGTCGTGGTATGCGTATCGTCGAAAATGTCGACACCCTGCTGGAATCTGTTCAGGCTGCACAGCGTGATGCGGAAATGTGGTTTGGTGATGATACGGTCTATATGGAGCGTTTCCTGCAAAAACCACGTCACGTTGAAGTACAGATACTGGCTGATGGTAATGGCCATGCGATTCATCTCTATGATCGTGACTGCTCGCTACAGCGTCGCCATCAAAAAGTACTGGAAGAAGCGCCAGCACCGAATCTACCAGAGCAAGCACGTGCCGATATTCTAGAAGCCTGTGTGAATGCATGTAAGCTGATGCAATATCGTGGTGCAGGTACATTCGAATTCCTGTTTGAAGATGATGAGTTCTTCTTCATTGAAATGAATACGCGTGTTCAGGTTGAGCATCCGGTGACTGAAATGGTCACGGGGATCGATATTATCGAACAGCAATTGCGTATTGCTGGTGGCTTAGGTCTGGATATTCAGCAAGAAGATGTCAAGGTTTTAGGACATGCGATTGAATGCCGTATTAACGCAGAAGATCCATCAACCTTCTTGCCTTCACCCGGCAAGATTGAGAGCTTCTATGCACCAGGCGGCGCAGGTATCCGCTTAGACTCGCACATCTACCCAGGCTATAGCATTCCGCCGTATTATGACTCGATGATCGCCAAACTGATTTCGCATGGCAAGGACCGTGAGACGTCTATTTCTCGCATGAGAAATGCCTTGGAAGAAATGATTTTGACTGGTGTTAAAACCAACATTCCTTTGCACAAAGATTTAATCCTTCAGGATAAAAACTTCTGCAAACAGGCGATGGACATTCATTATCTGGAAAAACATTTGTTGAAACAGCTAGAAGGTGCTGAAGACAAAGCTCAATAAGCTTTAAGCTTATAAAAAAACCGCTGAAATTCAGCGGTTTTTTTATGTTGATGACTCATTTATGGTAATACACGTCTGAGTACCGCAAAGCATTGCTCGGCCTTGTCATTGGCACAGAAATTAATCGTGTACGGATTTTGCCATTTCACAAAATACTGGGAAATTTCACCGGATTGATCCACTTGATTGCCTGAGCAGTCTTTTTCATTATTATCATATTTAACCTGAAGAATCAGTGCTGGAATCTGAACAGTCGGATCCTGTGCAGGCTGATAGTCATACAGCCCTGACGTCCACTCGTCGCCACTTTTAATCACCACATTATTATTGCCTTTAAAATTATAATATTCGATACATTTTTTATTATTCGGGATTTCCATTCCCCACAATCCGACAATTTCCGGACGGGTTTTCACGGTAAATGTATTTGGGATTTCAGCAGCTTTAGCAGGAGCATTCGCTGGTTTTTTATTTTCTGTCGCCATTAGCCAGGGTGAGCTCATGAGTAAGATAAGGCTAAGACATATTTTTTTCATATTTACCGGCATCTTGTTAACAATTGATTCTAAATTATCATATTTTTTGGGATCGTGTCCCGCTCTAACGCAATTTCAATACAGAGTCAGAAATTATTTATCACATTGTTTAAAAACGTGGATTTCTTTTCTGACTTTTTTTGTATATATTTCGTATATAAGAATCTTAATAGTTCGTATTAATAACAGATTAATCAAACAATAAAATTATATTTTGGGTCAAACTTAGTTGCTGAACAAAGTGATCATTCACACTTAGAAATTTGAATAGGATTTTAAATTTGCAATTAGCTCGAATAACAGAACAACAATTAAATCATGAAACCTATGCTTATTTTGTCATTGTTTTCGCTGTTTTAGTCTGTTGTTTTATTGGGATCGCAACCAGACCGATTGAGTACCTGGCCTTATTGTGGCCGGCCAATGCTGCCTTGTTAGCCCTGTTCTTACGCTTTCCACATTTAAATAATATGGGAGGTTGGCTCGGCGCATTCAGTGCTTTTATGTTTGCAGATCTGGTCACCGGAAACAGCCTATTACAAAGCCTGTTTCTCACGCTTTCTAATCTGATCAGTACTATTGTCTCGATATTTTTTATTCGATATTTCAAGATTAATTACAAATACTATAATACCGGTTATACCTTCGTTCATTTATTTGGCATCTTCGCTTTTGCAGGCTGCCTGGCCAGTGCGGCTTTTGCAGTTCTCACCTTGCCGAATCTACCCAATTCATTCATGACCAAAGAATATTTATGGATTGATTTTGGTCTGTGGTGGACCGGTGAAATGGTGAATTATATTGTGTTTCTCCCTTTAATCTTGGCATTCCCAAGAATAAAAGACATGCAATACTTATTTAAAAACCGTCGCCAAAAACGCAATTACTTCAGCTATTTTTTACCTGCATCTTCAGTCGTGGCCTGTGTCATCATTACCAATATTTTTGCAGGCCCCGGCGCAATGCTCTACCCTCTAGCTGCACTGATTTGGGCTGCGTTGACCTATCGCCTGTTTACCATGACCATGATCAACGCTTTTGTGATTATCCTGACCTATTACAGCCTGACACAGTTTTATGCCACCAATCACACCATCTTGGCAGACTCTACGATTTATATTTCGCTCCGGATCGGGCTGTTTATGCTGGCCTTATCTCCGCTCATTCTGTGCATTATCAGCCAAAACCGCAATGAGCTGTTTAAGCGGGTCTTGTATCTGGCCAATCACGACAGTCTGACCCGCACCATGAATCGTCATTTCTTCTTTCAAAAAGGTGAATATTTACTGCAATATGCCAAGACGATGGAATTTTCAGTCATCATGCTGGATATTGATTATTTCAAACGCCTGAACGATCATTTTGGCCATCATGTCGGTGATAAAGTCCTGCAACACTTTGCGCAGATTGTACGTAACAATTTACGTGCTCAAGATCTGTTTGCACGGATTGGTGGAGAAGAATTTGTACTGCTACTCTGGAATACCGAACCCTCAGAAGCACGTCTCATTGCAGAAAGGATTCGTGATTTAGTGGAAAAAACCCCGATGCATCAATCAGATGGCTCGCCCCTGTATATTACAGTGAGTCTAGGTATCACCCATCAAAATGAACCGCAGGCCCAAGACTTGCAAAACCTGATCAATATTGCAGATCAAGCCTTATATCAGGCCAAACATCGTGGGCGCAATCAGGTGGTGCTTGCATCTTGAACCCAAATGATCTACAACCTTGAAGCAGCAGCAACACTAGGGAATGGCAATGAAATTTGAAGAATATCTGCAATATGACGGTTTAGGACTGGCTGAACTGGTCGCCAATAAACAAGTACATTCAAGTGAACTTTTATCTGCTGCACTAGAGCGTAGCTCAATTGCCAATCCCGAGCTGAATGCGATTATTATTCCGATGCATGAGCATGCATTGAAACGGAGCCAGCAAAATCTGTCGGGGCCTTTTGCCGGTGTGCCTTTTCTGGTCAAAGACCTGTTTCAGGAATATGCCGGTTATCCAACTTCTTAT
This sequence comes from Acinetobacter sp. RRD8, assembly GCF_031844225.1. Classification (GTDB taxonomy): domain Bacteria; phylum Pseudomonadota; class Gammaproteobacteria; order Pseudomonadales; family Moraxellaceae; genus Acinetobacter. Next base: position 2,746 of record NZ_JAUZUU010000019.1, on the reverse strand, counting down.
GGTTGTCAGGGCTTAAAACGGATCGGTTATATTGCCGAGACCAATGCCGAGATTGTCAATCGTTGGGAAAAAGCCGGGATCGTGACCTTTGGACGCACCAATACTCCTGAATTTGGGATTAAAGGTATTACTGAACCTGATGCCTGGGGCAGCTGTAAAAATCCGTGGAATTTACAGCATAATAGCGGCGGTTCATCGGGTGGTTCCGCTTCTGCCGTGGCTGCCGGAATTGTACCAATTGCGGGTGCTGGTGATGGTGGCGGCTCGATACGTATCCCCGCTTCCTATTGCGGCCTGTTTGGCCTGAAACCGAGTCGTGGCCGCACGCCTTGGGGACCACAAATGAGTGAAGCCATGCATGGCGCCGCGATTCAGCATGTACTGACCAAAACGGTACGGGATAGTGCTGCAATGCTGGATGCCACCCATGGTGAAGATCATAGTTCACTGTTTAAGATTCAGCGTCCACAGCATCATTATCTGGATGTGATTCAGCAACCGCCAAAAAAACTGAAAATTGCGTTTAGCACTTATTCTACGATTGGCACACCTGTTTCCCAGGATGCCATTAAAGCCATTGAAAAAACAGTCAAATTGCTAGAATCTTTGGGCCATGAGGTGGTCGAAGACCGCCCAGCCATTGATGGCATGCAACTGGCCAAGGATTTTATTACCACCTGGTTTAGCCAATTTTCATTTATGCTGGATGAAATCCAGAAAGGCTATCCGTCTAAAACAAATGATTTTGAATTGGACTCTTTAGCACTGGCGGCTTTTGGGGCCAAAACCAGCGCGATTGATTATATCCAGAACCTGAATAACTGGGGCCAGTATGTGACCCAGATGAATCATTTCTTTGATAATTATGACCTCTATCTAACGCCTGCAACGGCGACAGTGGCGCCGAAAAATGGTGAGGTTAAAACACCAAACTGGCAGAAACCGATTCTTAAAGGTTTATTGAAACTGAATAAAGTGCATTTAGTGGCGCAAGGGAAACTAGTAAACCAGATTGTGAAAGAAAATCTAAAATGGGTGCCTTTTACCCAGTTGGCCAATATTACCGGACTCCCAGCGATGTCTGTACCACTGTACTGGAATGAACAAAACCTGCCGCTCGGTTCACAGTTTATTGCGCCGTTTGCCCGTGAGGATCTGCTATTACAACTGGCAGCCCAATTGGAACAGGCACAACCGTGGTTTGGGCAATACGCCAAAATCCGTATTTAATACTGAGATGATATTTTCAAGCCTGTTTTTGCAGTTCGACTTTATTTGGCAATCCGAAAATCAGTAACAAGCCAAGCAAAGTCGATACTGCAGCAGTGATAAAAATAGATGTGCCGCCGACTTGATCCCAATAATGCCCAGCCAGAATACTGCCACTCGCCACGCCAACGCCCCACATCGTGCTATATAGCGCTTGTCCACGTCCTTGCTGCCCTGCAGAAAAATTCTGGAAAATCACTCGCATCGCAATCATATGAAATAAACCAAAACTTAAAGCGTGAATCGTTTGAGCAAAAAACTGTGCCATGAATGAAGCAGGAAAGACCCCGACGATGAACCATCTTAATCCGGTCATCAATAAGCATAACGTGACCAGATGGCGCCATGACCAGCGTGTCAGAAAGAACGTCGCATAGGCAAACATGATGATTTCCGCAATGACCCCGACTGACCAGAGCAGCCCAATCTGGCTGGTGCTAAATCCCGCCTGACTGAGATAATTGCTATAAAAACTATAAAACGGCGCGTGTGAAAATAGCAGAATCAATTCAATCAGGAAAAAGCTATAGACGACTGGGCGTTTGAATATCGGCCATAAGGGTTCGAGCTGTTTCTGTGCGGTAGGTGCTGTCGTGGGTTCTTTAATGGTAAATGACCAGAGAAAGGCCAGAAATGAAATACACAGCAACAACACTGGCAACATACTGATACTAATAATTTCAAAGACGGCGCCCAAGCCGAATACACCAATAATAAAACCGACAGATCCCCACTTTCGTACTTTGCCATAGAGTTCTGCTCTTTTTTCCCCGAGCCAGAACAAAGTCACGCCTTCAAACTGTGCCAGAATGGCATTCTGAAAGAAACTGAAAATCAGCATCAGTAAAGCTACAGATTGAAAGCTATTGGGAATAATAAAAATCATGAACCAGATACAGGCTTCCATCCAGGTGGCAATACGCACCAGCAACATGCGTTTACCGGATTTATCTGCAATCCAACCCCAGATCAACGGCGCAAAGAATCGGGTAACAATCGCAATAGAAGATAAAATCCCGATTTCCTGATAATTGAAGCCTTGATCTTCAAGATACAGACTCCAAAAAGGCATGAATGCCCCAACAATCGCATAGTAAAAAAAGTAAAATCCACTGAGTCTATGCTGGATTGCTAGAACTGGCATTGATTTATATATCCTAATATTTTCAAAATTTTAAACTCAATAAATTTCTATAGCACTGTATTCGACGACTCTTGATTTTGCTACGAGCATCTCGCATTAGTCTAAAAATAAATTTTCATAAGTTTATGGATAAATTTTGCTAAAGTAAAAAACTCTGTGTTGAGTTAAATTAAAGTAAGAACATAAATCGTCTTCTATATTGAGCACACGACAAAGAGTGGAAACAGTTTTAGGAAGGAATTGGATGGACTTAAAATCTGAAGATCAATAATTACACAGACATTATCATTGTTTTATGGCTAAAGTATGTCCAAAGAATTTTCAGTTCATAGG